>JBLMZJ010000054.1:0-11517 GCA_050258735.1 Deltaproteobacteria bacterium
TAGGGCCACTATTTACTTGGACCCCGGCTGATGCCACCATTGTATAATGGGGGGCAGAGGGGAGAGGAGAACCATGCCGGGGTTGAGGGTAAATGCCTCATTCAAGTCGGTCAGTATGGTCCTGGTCATGATTCTGACGATCACGCTGCTGATCAGCAGAAACAGTCAGGGCTTGATGCGCTTTATGGTCAGTCAGGAAGTTAACCTGAGAACGACCGCCTTTAATGAGATAAGAACGGATCATTATAATATAAGATATACTGATATCGATGCCGATTGGGTGCCGATGGTGGCGTTGACCGCCGAGGATGCATATACTTCGGTCAGCCAGGTTTTCGGCGAGGAACCAAAAAACCGGACCACTATCGTGATCTACCCGGACAGCGGCAGTCTGGCCCGCAGCTTTGGCTGGGACCGGGACGAGAAGGCTATGGGAGTGTACTGGGCCGGATCCATCCGGGTGCTGTCACCCCGCGAGTGGATGTCACCGGGGGATTCTGCGGACCGGTTTGCCAAAGAAGGCCCTATGGCACATGAGTTTGCACATTTGATGGTTGACGAGATGACCCGGGGCAATTATAATCGCTGGTGGACAGAAGGCGTCGCTCAATATGTTGAGAAAAAGACTACCGGATTTGAGTTCGAGAGTCCTTTTGCCGGCGGACAGGAGCCGACCTATTACCAGTTGGCCGGTCTGGATCGCAATTTTGATAAAATGGACCAGGGCATAGCCTATTGGGAATCATTGAAAGCCATAGAGTATATCGCCGAAACTGGCGGAGAAGACAGCCTTTATCAGATCATGGAGCAGTTGGGCGAAGGCAAGAGCCTGGCGACTGCAATCGAGAAGACGCAGGGAGTAAGCTATCGAACCTGGGAACAGGAATTCTATAATTATTTGGAGAACAGTAAGTAAGTATGACAACAGCTATCATCGATGAAATAAAGGGCGAGACCACCCCGATAAAAAGCGGCGAGAGGTGTGAACCTTTGAAGGAAACCTTATGTGTTGAGGGAGGACATCCCCTGCACGGATTGGTGAGGGTAAGCGGAGCCAAGAATGCCGGCCTGGTCTTGATGGCTGCCAGCATCATGGCTGATGGGGAGACCATCCTGGACAATCTGCCCCGTATCCGTGACGTTGAGGTAATGATCGAGATATTGAACGATATCGGAGTGGACACAGCCTGGAATCCCGATGGCAGTCTGTCCATCTGTTCGCCGTCTGGTAAGGTGAAGAATCATACCTCGTATGATCTGGCCAAGCAGATGCGGGCATCCAATCTGTTCCTGGGCTCCATGCTGGGACGTCAGGGCGAAGCCATCGTGTCACTGCCCGGAGGATGTGACATCGGTTCCCGGCCTATGGATCTCCACATTAAGGGAGTAGCCGCCCTTGGGACAGAGATAAAAATCGAACATGGCTATATATTCGCCAGCTCTAAGAAACCGTCCGGATCCCGGGTCTACCTGGACTTTCCCAGTGTAGGGGCCACCGAAAACATCATGATGATGGCGGCCAAGACTCCCGGCACCAGTATTATCGAAAATGCTGCCAAGGAACCGGAGATCGTAGATCTGGCTAATTTTTTGAATTCGATGGGTGCGCGGATCCGCGGAGCCGGCACCGACCTTATCAAGATCGAAGGAGTAGCCAGCCTCAAGGCCGGGCGCTATGCCATAATTCCTGACCGCATCGAAGCCGGTACCTATATGATCGGAGCGGCCATCTCCGGCGGAGAGATCCAGTTGGAGAATATCATTCCTACCCACCTGCATCCGATAATCGCCAAGTTGCAGGAGACTGGCGCCCATGTTGAGGAAACTGACCGGGGACTCCTGGTACGGGCGGGAGATCATATCTCGCCGGTAGATATCAAGACCTTGCCTTATCCCGGCTTCCCCACCGATATGCAATCGCAGATGATGGCCCTGCTATCTTTGGCACCTGGTTCCAGTATGATCGTTGAAAATGTATTTGAAAACCGTTTCCAGATCGTCGATGAACTGAAGCGGATGGGGGCCAATATCAAGGTGGAAGGGCACACCGCTGTAATCGAAGGCGTCAAGAGCCTCTACGGAGCCCGGGTCAAGGCCACTGATCTGAGAGCCGGGGCGGCATTGATCCTGGCAGCTCTAATTGCCCAAGGAGAAACCGAGATCGAAGACGCCATCCACATCTTCCGCGGCTATGAAGACATAGTGGAAAAACTCACCGTCCTGGGGGGCAAGGTACGCAAGGGATATATTGAGGGAGAATATACGGACTAGGCAGCGGGGAGACGGAATAGACGCAGATTTGTGGGATTTACACAGAATGATTTGGATGAACTTATCACGAAGACCACCATTACCAACGGGGTGATGGTGGTCTTTTATTTAGAAAGACGTTGTAGGGGCGGATTCTATATCCGCCCTACATTATCTGTCATTGCGAGGAGCATTAGCGACGCGGCAATCTTAATTCCCCAGTCTCTACTAGGGGAAGATTGCTTCGCTGCGCTCGCAATGACACACTTTCTTTGCTGTTCTATATCAACTCTAGATTCGAGCTTATAACAGTCCTGTTACAAAAGATCTGCGTCCTTCTGCGTCTATTATCACCCTTCTCCTGGAATTAATTAGCCGGTATAAGGTCCCATGCCTTGCGGAAACTAGCGATAAATACTGTACTTTACTTCTGGAGGGATAGGATGAACGCGCGCACCAGCAGAGCCATTGTTTTCTTTATCATATTTTTCACTCTGGGATTGGGACTATATCACCTGTTCCAGACCCGGGTAACACCAGCCAAACCGATGGTCACCCAGCAGCAGGCAGCGGCCGGCGGAGTCAGCAAGGTGGCAGCGCAGGTCAGCCCGTCAGTGGTGGGCATCAGCAGCGTAAGCCGTAGTACCGATCGCCTGGATCCCGGTCAGGTCGAGAGCAGCGGGTCTGGTGTGATCATCGATAAAGCCGGCTACATCGTGACCAACAACCACGTGGTGAGTACCGGCGCTCCGCTGACCGTTACCCTAGCCGACGGCAGCGAAAAGAAAGCAAGTATTGTGGGGACCGATCCCCGTACTGATCTGGCCTTGATCAAGATCGATCCCTCCGGCAAACTGACCCCGGCCGAGTTCGGTGATTCGGAGAAACTGGTGGTGGGGGAAGAGGTGGTCGCAATCGGCAACCCGCTGGGCCAGCGCTTTGCCCGCTCGGTAACGGCAGGCATCGTCAGCGGTCTGAACCGCCTGCTTACCAGTGAGGAAGGCTACGTATTCCGGCTGATCCAGACCGATGCCGCTATTAATCCCGGCAACAGCGGCGGGGCACTGGTCAATTTGCAGGGCAAGCTTATCGGCATCAACAGCGCCAAGATATCCGCGGAAGGCTTTGAAGGGATGGGATTTTCCATCCCCTCCAATCAGGTGCAGGCTGTGGTAGCGGCACTGAAAAAAGACGGGCGCGTATACCGCCCGGTAATGGGGACCGGCATACTGGGAGAGGTCACCCCGGAGCTGGCCAGCTACTATAATATACCGGTAAACTACGGAGTGATCGTTATGCCCTCCGCCGGGGGACCTGCCGCCCGGGCCGGCATGAGAGGCTATGATATCGTTACGGCTATCGACGGGCAAAAGGTGACTACCGGTGCCGAGATGCAGGAGCAGATATCTGCTCGCAAGATCGGACAAACAATAAAGGTCATGGTGGTGAGACCCCCCACCAGCAGGAACGGCAGCTTTGCGAAAACCACTTTGACGGTAAAACTTGCCCGGGGGTAAGAAATGCTTTCCATAACATGGAGAGCCCTAAATATTTTGCAGCGGTGGCCTAAACCACCGCTTGTTTTTATCCCTTGAACCCCTCCAAAGACATACTGGCCCGGGTCAATGCAGCACTGCCAGGGGGAGTCAGGGAGCGTTCCCTGATGTCAACCGTAAAAACCTCGCCAAAGGCCTGGTTTAATACGAAATGCACCTTTAGTGCAATCGGATCGAAGACCATCGAACACAGGGTCTTCCAACCAGCGGTGTTCTGGGCAGTCTTCTGCAGCAATACAAATGCTTCGTTCACTCCCACATCCTCATGTCGTTCCAGGTATTCGCAGGCCGTCTTATAACGGTCGTCACCCGCGCCGGTCACCTCCGTCAGCGGCCGGCTGTGGAATTCATTTACCGGGAAATTGGTCATGACCAGGCATTTGCCATCGATATCCGTTAATTCGTTATGCCCGTCTGAGGTCTCCAGGACCAGGGCCCCACCAAATCTGTCCGCGAAAAGGTTGTGCAGCATATTCCACTCAGGCGGCACCGGCGGATAGACCACGGTCTTATCCCCGATCATGTCTTTCAGGTCAGTGATCCGTGCGCAGCTCCGCAGGGCATTCCGGTAGACCTCGGCAATACTTATTGTCCCCGGACCTGGTTCGATATTCTTATGCCGGGCAGAAAGGTTGCCCTGGAAATCCCCGAAAAAACCATGGGTGTTCATGGCTGCTGTCTCCAGGTATAGCCCATTCATATCGGCTTCAAACCAAAAGACCTTCATCCCGTCCTCGCTGTTGATGCGCATCCTCAGCGGGACCTCCCAGCAATCAAAATTCATGGCGTACAATGCGCGTCCCTTATAGCAAGCAAATCCGGTACACATGAAAACCACCTGCCCTGTCTTTTACATCATACTACGAAACTTTTATACCGGGGTTTTGACCGTTTCTATTAAAATATAATCAATAAAACAAGGAGCGAGGCCATGGCACTGAACCAGAGCATTCAAAAAGCTATCGAATATATCGACGATCAGCAGGCTGACGAGCTCGATTTACAGACCATTGCAGGAGTGGCCGGATTTTCTCTGTCGCATTTTTATAAAATATTCCTGGCGGCAACCGGGTTCACACTGAAGGAATACATCCGCAGCAAACGCTTGACTCAGGCAGCCCGAGAACTTATCTCCACCCGCCGCCGAATCATCGATATAGCATTGGAAGCCGGTTTTGAATCACAGGAAGCCTTCACCCGCGCATTCTCCAGGTTATACGGGGCAGCACCGTCCCTGTATCGCAAGGACAGAAGAGAACTGGTCGAGTTCGAAAAACACGCCCGCTTTGGCAGGGAACTCGAACTCCGGTACCCGTTGGATGAAGCGGGGATTCATATCGAGGGAAAGCTGATCCGCTGCGATGAGATCTATTTAGTAGGGAAAGAATTATATACCTCTGTGCTTGGCACCATCGAAGAAGACATCATTCCGCGCTTCTGGCGGGAGGAGTTTATACCCCAAATACCGTCGATAAATAACATTAAGACCCCCAACCTCTCCATTGGCTACGAGATACATGATCCGGAGACCGATATGCTGTATCATATGGCGGCAGTGGAGATCACTGCCCCGGAAGCACCGGCAGGGCTGCAGGTCAGGATCTTGCCGCCGTCCCGTTATGCCGTTTTTATCCCTGAGCGGACCCCAACGGTCTTCGAATATGGTCAAATAGTACTGTACGCTTATGGGGAATGGCTGCCCATGAAAGGTCTGCAGACGGCGGGAGATTATTCACTGGATTTTAATTACGCTGAATCATATTTTAACGGATATAACTTGGATAACCGCCGCCTGGAGGTCTATATCCCGGTTAAATGATAACGTCGATATGGATTTTATCTGGGAAAAGATATAAGATAGGCAAAAGCAACCAGTGAATGGAGCAGGAACTTGAAATACCGGATCATCTCCGTAGGCAAGATACGTGAACCCTTTTACCAGGCCGGCGTGCAGGAATACCTGAAACGCCTGACCCCCTATGCCACGATGGAACTGGTCGAAGGGCTGGAGGAAAAGCTCAGCCCCCGGGCCGGGGATAAGGATATCGCCCGCGCCCTGGACAAGGAAGGCGAAAAGATCCTCAATATGATCGGCGACAATGAGATCCTAGTCGCTCTTGATATCAAGGGAAAACAGTTATCCTCGGAGGCCCTTTCCGAGAACATGCAGGCATGGAACTTGTCCGGCAGATCCCGGGTCAACCTGGTGGTTGGCTCCTCCTTCGGCATTGCCCCGGCGGTGAAAGCCCGCGCCGACGCACTTATCTCTCTCTCTCCCATGACCTTCCTGCATCAGATGACAGTACTCATCCTCACTGAACAACTCTACCGGGGGTTTAAGATTTTAAAAAACGAACCGTACCATAAGTGACATATCGAGGGGTCGATATTGATGTTCCCGGATAGTCTCAATAGAGGTCGTTAGTAAACTTCTAATGTAAATTGACAACAGAGCACATATTCCCCATAATGCGATAATGCCGGTGGTATGATAGAGCGAACAGAAAATGAGGTGCATGACTGTGAAGATGGATTCGTTAAGCACTAAGCGAATGGCGGTGGAACTTGGCGCCGATTTGGTTGGAATTGCATCGGCAGAGGACTTTGATGTTGCGCCGGAGGGGTTTCATCCTACCGATGTTTTGCCGACTTGTAAATCGGTAATGGTTTTTGCTTGTGAATTTCCACGAAGTTCGCTTGATGCTGACCCGGTTACATACACACAAATACGTAACCAAATGACCCAGAAGATGAACAAGTTGGCGAGTGCAATGGTCAAGAAACTGAAATCCCTCGGTGTTGATGCGGTCCCGATAAAAGCTATCACTAGCCAATGGAACAATGGCCGAAATCGGGGGGCGATTTCGCTTAAACATGCTGCGGTCATAGCTGGATTAGGTCGGCTCGGCAAGAATACCCTTCTGATCAATAACACTTTTGGCAACATGATTTGGTTAAGTGCAGTCGTAACTTCAGTAGTGTTGGCGCCGGATCCGGTGGCTGAGTACGAAGCATGCCTTCCTGGTTGCCAATTGTGCATTGAATCGTGCCCGGTGGGCGCTCTTGGAGACGAATTTATGCAGCAAAGAAAATGTGCCAATTTCGCATTTCAGCGCCGAGAAGGGCAGTTACAGATCCAGTGTTGGGAATGCCGGAAAGTGTGCCCCAACTGTCTAGGCCTCTAACGTTTGTGGCCCGACATAACGTTTCGAACTGTTGTCAATCGTCTTCATGCCGAGTATGACCGCGCCGTTCAATGTGGCGCGAGGGAAACTCTTTAGTAAATGCGGGGCGAAGTCGAGGATTTTATTCTTATCGGATTAGATCGTTACGGTGAACCGTACCATAAGTGAGTAGAAGCTAAGAAAGAGCTGAATGGACTTGGGTGTGGCAGGGAGAATTTCTTTCCCTTTTATAGTATTGAACTGTGCTTACCGCAAAACGCACCACCGGTCCATAGGCTGTGACGCAGGCACGCTCATAAGCTGTTGGATTAAGCATTGCTCCCATGGCATTTTTATCATCCCCGCTCCTTATAAAATCCAAAAAGTCCCCCTTATATGACGAAAAAACAGAAACAACTGCTATCCTCAGCGAACTGGAGTGGCAGTTGTTTATGGCTCCTTTCCACAATAAGGGGAGATAAACTCGTTTCCGAATTTACCTAAGGGCTGGGCGCCGTGGCTTTTCAGCTTTAGGCTGCCAGCTTCAGAGCATATTAAGTTGTAATATGAACGAAACCATTATAGCATACATAACATTAATGTATATATAGTATGAAACAAATTAATATAAAAACTTTTGATGTTAAAATAAACTCCAAAATTCAATAAACTGATTAATCAGATAGAATGGCGCATTAGGAATTTTTTTATTGACGGCCCTTCCGAGCTATCTTCTTGATTAGTGGTAGACTGCTCATTGATTTAGTGTAAATATAACGTATTTTGACAAAAAATTCTCCGATTATTATGTATTATAAGACATATATTTCAGCAATATATTTTTACCAAAAACTAGGAGGCAATTCAAGTGAAAAATATGGACAAAACAAAGGAACAGCTCATAGAGGGAATAAATGAAATGACGCTTAAACTACAAATTGAAATAAATAGACGTAAGCAAGCCGAAGCCGCATTACTTCAATCAGAAGAAAAATTCTCCAAAGCTTTTCTCTTTGGGCCTGATACCTTTACAATCAGCAATCTTAAGAAAGGCTGTTACGTTGATGTTAATGATGCCTATTTGAAAGCAACGGGTTATACTCGGGAAGAGGTAATAGGCCATTCTTCTGAGTACCTGGGAATTTGGACAGACCCGGAAGATAAAGATCGAATAATTACAAGTGTCAAGGAACGCGGTAGTATACGGAACTTGCAAATCAACTTCCGCATGAAGTCGGAAGAGATCATAACTACACTTCTGTCTGCAACGGTAATAAATATTTGCGGTGAACAACATTTGATTTGTATGGTTAAAAACATCAGTGAATACAAACAAATGGAAGATGCATTACGGTGGTCGGAGGAGCGGTTCTCCAAGGCCTTTAATGTCAGTCCGATACCCATGACGATCACTACCTTTAAGGAAGGGAAATTTGTTGACTCTAACGATAGCTTTAATGAGATGTATGGTGCTAGCCGAGAAAAGTTCCAGGGTAAAACGTCACTAGACGTATTTTGGCTGGATTCAGATGCTCGTAACCTGGTAAGACAAAGTCTTTTAGAGAACGGCTCGATTCGTAATACGGAAATCACCTTTAAAAACAAAACGGGAGAAAAGCGATCAGCCCTATATTCTGCAGAACTTCTCAACATTATGGGGACCCGTTGTATACTAAGTATTTTTTCAGATATCACTGAAATCAGAAGAATGGAAGTTGAGATGGCCCGCCTGGACCGGCTTAACCTGGTAGGGGAAATGGCAGCCAGCATTGGACATGAAATCAGGAATCCCATGACCACCGTACGCGGTTACCTGCAGATGTTGCGTGAAAATATGGATTACAAGCGGGAAGCAGAACAGTTTGATTTAATGATCGAAGAACTGGACCGGGCCAATTCAATAATCACAGAATTCCTTTCTTTGGCCAAAAACAAGATGGTAAAACTTCAGCCAGAAAATCTCACTTCAATCATTATGAAACTATTACCGTTGATCCAAACCAGGGCCATTAGTCAAAATCATTACATAAAGTTAGAACTGATTGACCTGCCAGACCTGCTCCTCGATAGAGAGGAAATTCATCAGCTAATATTCAATCTGGTCAACAACGCGCTGGAATCGATGCCTTCGGCCGGAAATGTGACTATCAGGACTTTTATTGAAAATGATGAAGTGGTGTTGGCGGTTCAGGATAACGGTCATGGAATAGACAATGAACTATTGGATAAGCTAGGTACCCCTTTCCTGACTACCAAGGAGCAAGGTACAGGTTTAGGATTGGCCGTTTGCTATAGAATAGCTGCGCGGCATAATGCAAGAATAGACATAGACACCAGACCGACCGGCACCACTTTTTACGTTAGGTTCTCGATCCCAACCAAAACTATTATTGATATGGTCAGTTGATCCGAAATTTTAAGATACTGCCTCATTTCCAGGTCAGGTTTTAAAGAGACGTCGGTTCGCCGGACCGACTTTCAGCAACAGGCGATACCACATCAATCCGAAGATCACATCAACCAGCAGATCGGGGATAAACGGCGTTCATATTAAGGGAAGCTTCTAACACCTTCTTGAGAGCATCACGGCGGCTCAGTACCAGGTTTTGTATAGATTTGACTCGAAACTCCCGGTCAGTAATCACGCGTACCAATGAAGCCTTAAGAAAATCTTAAAAATTCGCTGCTGCATCATTGCACGGGCGAGTCGAGCAGCCTGATTATATGGCCCAGGCCATCGGGACCCTGGTCACCAATACATTTCAACCGGACAGGTCCTGGCAGTTGACGGCGGTCTGAAGCTCAAACGGTGAGGTGAAATATTCGATTATACTATTAGGTGAATCTCATCAAATGACCTCTAAGGGAGGAAGCGATGTTCCAGCTGCTGGGTGTTTTTAAGGCAATAATCTATGGGATCGTGTTTTATCGTACCTTTCGAACGCCGCCGGAGGTGCTGTTGATCCTTTTGTCGGCAGCCCTGGTCATCAGCGGATTCTGGCGGAATATTTTTAATTACAGCCGCCCAAGGGTGAATATGATCACTCTATGCCTTGACCTGGTTCTGGCTTTTCTTTTCTCACTCGCAGCCGGAAACGGTAGTTTCGATAAGTTCTTTTTTGTTTATATGCTGGAAGGAGTAGCCATTCTGCCGTCACGAGGTCCAATCATCTATGGTTTTTTTGCTCTGACTGATTATATTGGCGCCACCATGCTCTACGATCAGCGATACATAGGACATTGGGAGCTGCCCGGTTTGGCGGAACTGCTCTTATATCTATTGATCATATTACTGGTCTGGGGTGAGCGGAGGCAGCGCGAGCAGCGGCTGGAGTTCAAAAAAATGGCGGAAGAACTCCGCTATACCAACCTGCAGCTGGTAGACAGCCTGCAATGGAGCGATCAACTGGCAGCAGAAACGGAGAGGCAGCGCATCAGCGGAGAGATCCACGACAGCCTGGGGCATGAGTTGACCGGTCTGATCCTTACTCTCGAAGCCGCCAAACGACTTATGAAAAGCGACCCGGGATCGGCCGGCGGGTACTGGGATAAGGCCCTTGATACGGCACGTTCGGCTATGCAGTCCGTCCGGGAAGCAGTAACGGGAAAGGAACCGGACCTGCAGTTTGAACTGGGCCCTCTCCTGGCCAGTATGTCCAGGCAGGTCCAGGGGATTTCCGGACTGCAGGTGGAACTTTATATTCCGGCCGCGATCACAGGGCTTTCCGTCCAGGAGCAGTTCAATCTGTACCGGATCTTACAGGAAGCGGTCACCAACACCCTGAAGCATGGCCGGGCGCACACGGCCCGGATCGTCATCAACGCCGAGCCCGCCGGGGTCTGCTTCAGCTATACCGACGACGGCATCGGCACCGCCGACATCCATTACGGGAACGGGCTCAAGGGGATGATGGCCCGGATGTCGGCTCTGGGCGGAACGATCCAATTTACATCCGCATACAGCCAGGGATTTTGCATAGAAGGGCGACTGGATAAGCGAGGTATAGGATCATGAGGAAAATTCGCATTCTGATTGCTGATGATCAACCGATCATCTGTGAAGGATTGAAGGTCATCCTCCAGTTGGAAGAGGATTTTGAGGTAGTGGGGATCTGCTCCAATGGTCAGGAGGCTATGGAAAGCTGCCGGATCTTCCAGCCGGACATCGTCCTGATGGATGCACGCATGCCGGTAATGGACGGCGTCGCAGCGGCCCGGGAGATCACCCGGCTGTTTCCGGATTGCAAGGTATTGATGCTGACTACCTTTAACGAGCGGCAGTTGGTCGTCAACAGTATCCAGAGCGGGGTCAGCGGCTTTCTGCTGAAGGATATGCAGCCCGACGATGTATGCCGGGCCATTCGGGAGGTCCATGCCGGCGGTGCTGTCCTGCATCCGGATGTGACTCGTATCGTCATGGAGCAGGCTGTCCATAACAGTGCTGAACTACCAGTCAGCGAGGAGTATACTGATACATTGGGCCAATTGAGCAGCCGTGAAAAGGAAGTCCTGCGCTTGATCGGCCGGGGGCTGTCTAATGCGGAAAT
>JBLMZJ010000055.1:0-10815 GCA_050258735.1 Deltaproteobacteria bacterium
CTTTGTCAACAGCCACCTGGGCGGTATGGACTCCCAATGCCCCGTAGAGCTTAAGCAATTCCGGAGCCATCTCTTCCATACAATCCATGTGTTTTATCACGGTGGCCAAATCGCCCCGGGCGACCGGTCCGGTCAAAGCTCTGGGTATACCGATGTTTTCAATATTATTAACAGTTCCGTTTATCAACGGCATCAAGGCTTTTAAAGCCATATGACGAGATATACCAGTAGATTCCAGCAACTTAACCCCAAAATCAATGATGGTCACCAGGTAGTTGGAAACTACACAGGCACCTGCATGATAGAGGGGTTTGGCCTTGCGGTCGATAAAGAAATACTCCCCACCCAGTGCCTCCACTAAAGCCACCGCAGTGCCGTAAGCTTCTTTATCTCCTTCTATACTGAATATGGAACCGGGCAGCACTTCTATGGCCCGCTCCAAACTGGCAAAGGACTGCAACGGGTGAACTGACAATACCCGGGCGCCGAACTCCCGGGCCCTGTCGATGATCTCCGACGATTGAGCCCCACTCATATGAATTACCGTTTGATTCGCATAGAAAGCCGCTGCTTCCGCCAGACTATTCGCAACGCTCTGAATAGCACTGTCAGAAGTGGTTATTAACAATATATCCGCCGAGCGAGATACTTCCTGAGGTGAAGAACAGGCGGCACATCTTATCCGTTCCACAATCTGTTTCGTAGATTCGGATTTGACATCATACACACCCGTAATCTCATAACCATTTTGATTGAGTACCACCCCAACTGCTGTTCCTACAACTCCCGTCCCGATTATGCCGATTCTTGTCACCTTGTAACCCCTCCTTAAGGGCCAGTGAACACCTGTAAATAGCCTTGGTCCTGTTCCCGTAGGATATAGGCGATTGCTACTTCACAGGAGTAGCGGCGGGAGACCCCTCAATTTTTTTGATTCCTTCGTATCCTTCTCGCTCTAAAACTCTAGTCAACACCTCCTGGACTTTCGCCCCATCATCCGGAAAAACGACTTCCGCGTCGATCTCCGCCAATGGCAGCAGGACAAACAACCTTTGCCGCATATGCGGATGAGGTACCCTCAGCTCCTCGCTGTCAATGATCTCATCCCCATATAAGAGTAGATCCAGGTCTATATTCCGGGGGCCCCATCTCTCGATCTGGTGGCGGCCCATTTTAATTTCAACGTTTTTTAAATGGTATAGCAAAGTCAGGGCTGGCATCGCCGTCCTGATACGCAGTACTCCATTTACAAAATCGTCCTGGTCAGTCTTTCCCCAGGGGGACGTCAAATACAGGGAAGACCGACCGGTTATCTCAATTCCCTGTATTCCTTCTATCTCAGCTATGGCTCGTTTTATATTTTCGACCCGGGGCTCAATATTCGAACCCAGCCCCAGATAAGCATTCACACTATCTATGGTTTCACCCTCTAAATTAGCATATGAACCATATATCAAGCAAGGCCTAATTTGCCCCAGCCAAGAACTTGCCATCTCTTAAACTACATAATTAACCAAGAACGAATTATATACCAGGCTCCGGGGGACATTATCCGCAGAAGGTGTATCCCCTCTCCCTATACATCCAATATAATACCTGCCAGAGCACCGGTCAATCGGATATTGGGGAGGTTAATCCTGCTCCTGTTCCCTCTGAATGGAAACAGCGAAGTAATCAAACTCACCCTGGACCGGGGCCTGGGGTTTATACACGGTCACCCCGGCCGATTGGACCGGGAAACGTTCGATTATCTGGGCGGCTATATTACCTGCCAACGCCTCGATCAGATTAAAGCTTTTCTCCTCTACTATTTTTTTCACCATCTCATAGATTTGACTATAGTCAACAGTGAGTTCCAGGTTGTCCTCCTGTTCCGCAGGTCTCAGGTCCAGAAACAGTTCCAGGTCGACGATGAACACCTGGGGTTCCGTTTTCTCCTCGGATAGCACTCCATGGCACCCGATAAAGCGCATACCCTTCGCTATTATCTTGTCCATTTACTGCACCGCCCGCGCAGGCTCATCATGACCCTTTTCCTGCATGATCGCCCAGGTCATGTCGATCACCCGTCTGTTTTCCTTCACATCGTGGACCCTTATGATATCGGCTCCATTCATCACCGCCATCGTGGTTACCGCCAGACTGGCCTCCAAACGATCATCCACCTGCAGGTTCAAAGTCTTGCCGATGAATGATTTGCGGGAAGCACCCAGGAGTATTGGATACCCCAGGCTGTGAAATTCACTCAAATGGCGGATTATGTAACGGCTCTGGGCTGCCGTCTTGCCAAAACCGATACCAGGATCGATCACGATCCGTTCCGGGGCGACCCCGGCGTCTTCTGCCTGGACTATGGATTGATGCAATTCATCTATAATATCTGATATCAGATCTTTGTAGGGTTCATCGCTTAGCATCTGCATCCGGTTATGCATCAGTATGATCATAGCCCGATGCTTTACCACTACAGGCAGAAGCCCTGGATCCAACTGCAAACGGCCAATATCATTGACTATATGAACACCGGCTTCCAGGCAGGCCTCGGCTACGCTGCCGCGAAAGGTATCGATGGACAGGATGAGGTCAAGCCCCGCCAGCCTCTCAACTACCGGCAACACCCTACTCAATTCTTCGGTCTCATCCACTATCTGGGCACCCGGCCGGGATGAAGCTCCGCCGATATCGATTATGTCGGCACCCTGGGCTGCCATCTCCAGAGCATGTTCTACTGCCAGACCCTGGTCACTAAACTTGCCGCCATCGGAAAAGGAGTCCGGGGTCACATTGAGTATCCCCATCACCAGCGGGCGTCCTCCCAGTTCCAGGCTGCGGTAGCCGGGCAGGGATATCGCTCGTCTTTTAGGTACAACGGAGCCTAGCATGGCTTCGATCTCCACCGCCAGCGGCTTTAGTCCAAAGGGTTGCACCTTTAATTTCTCTATTAGCAGGCGATAGTGCTTGAGATTTCCCATCAAAAGCACATCACTTGTCCCCTCTGCGGATAGAGCACTGCGTGATATAGCTGCTTCTCCCCCTTTGGACAGCATCTCCTGTTTGATAATCAAAGCTGCCCGGGCTGATATATCCTTCAGTTTAATGAAACGAAAAAAGGCCTTGGGCAGCAGGTAAAGGTAGGCACCGGGGTCTACCCCGATGTCCTTCAACAGCACCCGGGCCTCTTCTTCATCATGGATCTCCACCACATGGTGTCCTGACAAAATAACACCTCTTTCGGGGTAAATAATTAACCACAGATGGACACAGATTAGACACAGATTCACACAGATAAAATAATTGAAACAACCACTTCAGCGTTATGCGGAAAAATAGTCTCCAGGTATGCTAATCATTCCGATAACCTGAAATCGACAGTGTTAAACAATATTACATCACTTTTAGCTATCCGTGTTAATCTGTGCCGCCGCAGGCATCCGTGTTTATCTGTGGTAAATTTACTACCATATCGCCGCAGCGACTTAATAGGTAAACCTAATACTCGAAGCTGCTGATGGTCTTATCGCGGTTTTTCATTTTCGGGCAGTTATCCCGGGATTCGCACTCCAGGCATAAACGAGAAAGATTATCCGCGCGATGCAGCCGCTCTCCGAGAAAGCTCATGTCTTTGCTGATGTTGCGGTGTTCATAAATACCCTGACAAATGATCTCGATCTCTGCGGGATCAAAAAAGGCTCGGGGCAATATTTCCCGGGCCAGATGTGATCCACAGGAGGCATGGTCAGTCCCTGCCTCGAATTCTTTCCACTTGCCGATGTCGTGCAGCAAACCGGCAGCGTAAACCACTTCCTTGGCAGCCGGTTTGCTGGAAAGGCCATTCTCTTTTATAAAATAGTTAAGATCATTGTTCTCTAGAATCAGTATGTAGGTGATCCGGGCTACATCGAGATGATGACGGAAATCATGGTGACAGTAAGCGTCAGCCTCGGCTTCGATATTACGCTGCATGTAATCACGATATACATTGTCCTCTAGTATCAAATCCACTCTTTTCATGGAATAGACCCCCTATTACAGTATTCCAGATACCAATTGCAGCATTACTATTATATTAAACGACAAGCGCGAAAATCCTGCATTTACTTATTAAAATATTCAACATCCGAACGGTTTTCCACACCAGAAATAATTTAACCGGGGTCACCCCCGGTTATGCAAGGAAGATGGACAGACCTCGGCTAATGAAAAGGGACATACCTCCTTACGGAGGAATGTCCCTTGAAAATCTAATATATTTATATCGTATATTTTAGCGGGCGGATATAGAATCCGACCCTACGCATCTGGTTGATTATCTTTTTCCTTTTCTGGACCGTTGGCTTCGTCACAGACCATTTCCTTCTCTCCCATTATGGCAGAGAAGTCTTCACCTTCCATGGTTTCGTGTTCCATTAGGAAGGCGGCTACCTGGTGGAGCTTATCCATGTGTTCTTCAAGAATCTTCTCGCACTTCTGATAGCTCTCCTCCATGTACTGGCTGGCTTCCTTGTCGATAGCATAGGCGATGGCATCGGAGTAGTTGCGGTCCCGTCCGATGTCGCGGCCCAGGAAGACCTCTTCACTCTTGTGACCGAAGGTCAGCGGCCCCAGTTCCTCGGACATTCCATACTCGGTGATCATCTTGCGCACTATACCGCTGGCCCGCTCCAGGTCATTCTGGGCGCCGGTGCTGATATCATTAAGGATCAAGGCTTCAGCTACCCGTCCGCCGAGCAGGGTGGTGACCTCGTCCAGCAGATAGGACTTGGTGATATAGCGCCGGTCTTCCTCGGGGAGCAATAGGGTGTACCCTCCGGCTCTGCCGCGGGGAATGATCGATATCTTATGCAGCTTGTCGGTATGGGGCAGGTAGAAGCTGGCTATGGCATGGCCCGCCTCGTGGTAAGCCACCAATTTCTTTTCCTTGTCGGAGATCACCCGGCTCTTCTTCTCCGGACCGGCGATGACCCGTTCGATGGATTCCTCCATTTCGACCATGCTGATGGTCTCTTTGCCCCGGCGGGCAGTCAGGAGCGCCGCCTCATTGACCATATTGGCCAGATCCGCCCCAGTAAAACCCGGAGTACGTTTGGCCAGGATCTCCAAATCGACTGTGTCATCAATGGGTTTGCCCTGGATATGGACCGCCAGTATCGCCTCGCGTCCTTTGACATCGGGAGGATCAATAAATATATGGCGATCGAAACGACCGGGCCGGAGCAGGGCAGGATCGAGTATATCCGGCCGGTTGGTCGCTGCCATTAAGATTATGCCTTCATTGGGACTGAAGCCGTCCATCTCCACTAGCAATTGGTTCAGGGTTTGTTCACGCTCGTCATGCCCGCCGCCCAAACCAGCACCGCGCTGGCGGCCTACCGCATCGATCTCATCAATGAATACTATACAGGGTGAATTGCGCTTGGCCTGTTCGAACAGGTCACGGACCCGGGCGGCACCGACACCTACGAACATCTCGACGAAATCGGAACCGCTGATGGAGAAGAAAGGAACCCCGGCCTCGCCGGATACCGCCTTGGCCATCAGAGTCTTACCGGTACCCGGTGCACCGTAAAGCAACACGCCTTTGGGGATCTTGGCCCCGATACGGACGAACTTGGCGGGATTCTTGAGAAATTCCACCACTTCCTGCATCTCTTCTTTGGCTTCATCCGCGCCGGCCACGTCAGCAAAGGTGATCTTAACATCCTCCGGCGCCAGCATACGAGCACGGCTGCGCCCGAACTGCATGACCTTATTGCCGCCGCCTTGAGTCTGATTCATGATGAAGATCAGGAAGGCGATAAGTATAACGATCGGGAATAAGGTGGTCAAAAGTGACAACCACCAGGGCGCCGGCTTAACCGGTTCAAAGGTATAATTCACATGCTTGTCGGTCAAATCTTTAGTGATGGCCGACTCTTTCGGGGCGGTACTGGTAAACTTGCGGCCATCCGTCAACTGTCCCGAAATATTGTAGACATTATTATCGACTTCAATCGCAACAGTCTTGACCTTTCCCTCCTGAACCTGCGTCAGGAACTGAGGATAGCTCAATTTGTCAGGCTTTTCGTTGGCTGACGATGTAAACTTGATAGCGAATAAAGCCAGCAGAACAATAAGCACATATATGGCTATGTTTTTCAGGGTTTTGTCCAAAGCAAATTCGCTCCTTTAAAATATCCTTACTATTTTAGCATACCTGATTGCCTATTACAAACAGCAGAATAATGGACTTGTCGACAACAGAGAAGTTTATTGCCCTGACCATGTCCCGGGGATGCTTCCTACAATATGACCCCGGCAACATCTGCGATATCGGTATCCTGATCAATCGACCCGAAGCTTGACGGTCAGGATCCTTTTGGTATCCGGGCCAATCGCGCCCTCCTGTGCGATGCGATGGCCCATCACTGCATAGATCTTGCCGCTTTCGCCGGCCAGGATGGGTATTCTGCCCCGTTCATCATAGGGCAGCTTTATGTCGATAAAGAATTCCTTCAGCTTCTTGCCTCCCGGCGCACCTGCCGGGTGAAAATAATCACCGGGTCGACGGCTGCGGACCAGCAAGCGGTCTTCCCGCAGCCTGTCATAATCCAGCAGGATCTCGCGTTGGCCGACCTCGTGGTTACGACGATCCTCTACCCTAAATTCCAGGGTTTGCCCGATTTCCTTGATATAAAGCTCACCCGGCAGCAGTATTTCATAAACAAAAGGGGATCCCTCTGCCTCTTCGGCGGTGAAGCGGAGTTCATTATATACCCGCTTTACGGTGACTCCTTTTTTCAACTGGATGGCCTTGCTGGAACCGGAGTGCTTAAGCATACTCATGACATAGGCGACATCTTCCATACTCCAGCCGGTCTCTCCGCCAAAATTAGCCAGGGCCCGCATAATTACCCTCCTCTGCATGGCCAGGTGCATTTCGGCAAGATGATTTATCCGCAGGATTATTTCCCCGTCAGTCTCCAGCGCAGTATAACTCCAGCACTTGTCACAATGCCGTTCCATCCAGTCATTTTCCGCTTCGGCCAGTTCAGCCAGTTGATTCAAGCCCTTGACGATATTGGGATTGAATTCGTTCCGCAGATAAGGCAACAGGCCGAGTCGGACCCGGTTACGCAAATAGATCTGGTCATAGTTGCTGGTATCTGTGCAAAAGGGAATA
Source organism: Deltaproteobacteria bacterium (assembly GCA_050258735.1). Lineage (GTDB taxonomy): Bacteria > Bacillota > Syntrophomonadia > Syntrophomonadales > Syntrophomonadaceae > Syntrophomonas_A. Next base: position 7,160 of record JBLMZJ010000055.1, read on the forward strand.
TCATTTTCCCGTAGATAACTCATGATCTCTTCACGGTTAAGAGCCAGCATCGGACGGATAATACGGCTGTTCACCGGCATGATGCTCCGTAAACCTTTGATTCCGGTTCCTCGGATCAGGTTAATCAGGACTCCTTCCGCCCGGTCGTCCTGGTGGTGAGCAGTGGCTATCCGTGCCCCGTTCAATTCATGGCTGATCTCATCAAAAAATTCATAACGGCATTTGCGCCCCGCTTCTTCCAGGGACCTGCCTTCCCGGGCTGCCATCTCCCCAACCATGACCCGGCGGTAATGACAGGTTATCCCTGCCCCGGCACAATAATCCTTCACAAAGCCTTCCTCAGCAGCAGCCTCCGGCCTCAGTCCGTGGTTAAGATGCGCCGCCACCAGCTTAAGATCGCCTTCACCCTGCATACGCCGGAGCATATGCAGCAAGGCCATCGAATCCGGTCCGCCGGAGACCGCAGCGATAACCGTATCGCCGGGTTTGATCAGATTAAATTGATCGATATACTTCCTTACTTTTGCATACATAGCTTCAACTCATTTTTCAGGTTCTGGCTTTCTATTAAGAAAACAACTATTGCTTCCTTCTTAGATATTCCTATATGGTTATCCTACCCAACTTGATGATCAGAGTAAACAATAAATAAGGGCGGATTGATATCCGCCCCTCAGCTTGTCAAAGAAGTAGCAGGCCTATCAAAAATGGCGAAGGTCAAGGCACAAGCAACCCCGCGATTGAGGCGTACTTAATGTACGTAGATTGAGCGAGGCTTGTGAAGTAACGAAGAGATTCGTCTTTTTTGACGGTCTGAAGGGCGGATTGAAATCCGCCCCTCTACTTATTATCGTCATTAAGTTTTCAGGCCAGGTCTATGTACATGCAGATCACGCTCATGTCATCGCCGGGTTGTCCCTTGCACATGGCCAGGGCTTTTTTCATGATCATTTCGGCCAGGACCTGGGGATCGTTTTCATCCACCCGGGCCAGGAAATCCTGCAGCCAGCCGCTGTCGGCCTGCTGTCTGGAGGTCTCCAGGACCCCGTCACTGACCATCACAACGATATCGCGGGGACAGAGACAACGTTTTTCCGACGCCATCTCCACCTCTTCAAGTATGCCGATAGGCAATGAATTGGCACTGATCACCCCAACCTGCCGGCCGCGCTTCAGGAACGAAGGAGCAGCCCCTACTTTGATAACATCCAGTTCCCCACTGAACAGGTCGATCACCAGCATATCCAGAGTGGCAAAGCTCTCCTCATTCGACCTGAGGAGCAGGATGGAATTGATGGTTTTCAGTGCAAGTTCCCTTTCGAAACCTGAATTAAGCAGATTCTCCAATAATCTTACCGCTGCCTGGCTCTCACTGCAGGCCTTGGTTCCGACCCCCATACCGTCGCTTAGGGCGATCAGTTGCTTGCCTTCTCTCAAGGTAGCGATAGTGAAGCTATCGCCGCAAACCTCGTCCCGGGCGACCTGGGCGGCACCGCTGGCAACCCGGTAACTGAAAGCACGGGTCATAGAGAATTCACAGCCGCTGCGGGCCGGGAAGCGCGGACAGCGCTTTTCGCATACCTCCATCCTCTCACCCAGTAAACCTGATACCAGACTGGCCACTTCATTTTCACAATGATGATGATCCTGACAAGAATCCGCTTGGATATCCAATATCAATTGCTGAGAATTGCGAACCGGGGTCAGGTTTCTGATCTTTATGCCCCGCCGCTTGAACTCGTGCATCAAGGTTTCCCTCAGGTCATAATCCACCCCGACCTCCATATCGATTTCCGCGGCCAGGTTTTTGATGACCTGGCTCACCCCCTGCAGTTGCCGGGATACCAGATCCCGTGATTCCTCCAGCTTCTCGCTCCAATACTCGTTGATCCGCAGCTTGTCAAACATATGGTTGATGGCGGCGACCAGGTCGCGGCTGTTTACACAGCGCCGGCGAAAACCGGGCGGACAATCATCCAGCCTGAGTTCACCCCGAGTCTCAGCCATGGTGAAAATGTCCAGGATCTCCTGTGAGGTGGTGTAGCTGTCCCTGACCCAGCACATGTCATAACGGGCACAATTCTGGCAATAACCTCGCGATAACTCATCATAAAGATAATTCAAGTAACCGGTCCGGCTGACCTGGGTACTTTTCCCCGTCGCGGCTGTGAAACTGGTGGAAAGTTCATCAAAAACCCCGGCCAGATGTTCGATCCGCTGACGGGCAGTATTTTTCAGACCGTTCTCCATGACCTCACCGCCTGGTCCACGGGTCTTTTTCATAACTCCAATGGTCTGGTAGGGAAGCTTCCTGGTCAACGTTTCAGGCAGCAACATGAATATCAAAGCAGCCACGCCGGTCTCCCACATCCCGCTTATAGTTGCCCGGGTACTTGAGATAAACATCGATAAGGCCAGGTTGCCCAGCATAAAACCGATGATCACCCCCAGGCGCCCAAAGTTGCGAAACAGTCCCCCCAGCATCCCGGAGATGGCATACAGGCCCAATGATTGGGCAAAGATACTTGAGCTTATCGATGGTATGATGCCTACCATTAGTCCTACCATGGTCCCCCCGCCGCTCCCCCATAACAGAGCGGCCAATAGGATCCCCAGGCGGCAGACTACCGAAGCCAGGCTGATCCCCATGAAATGGAGATCGTTAAGACCCATCACCACGCCTACTCCCAGCACCAGGGATGCCGCCATATCTTCAAAACTAAAATCGTTCAGGGCCTTCTTTTGCCTGATATTATCTGCCACTACCAGAAAAACAAAGGTCAAGACCCCGGCTATGATAGCCTCAAATATGATGATCATTTCCTCATAGAAGGAGAGCCCGGTCACCAGCATCAAAACTGTTTTGCTCACAAACACGCTGGAAAGGGTCAAGAGTGGAACGGCCCACCAGTTCCTGGCCGCCGGCAAGCGGATAAAATTCATCACCAGCAGTAAGACCCCCATAGCAATAATGTTGGCCCAGAGGCTTTCCCCCTGTGAAACGCCGGCAAAGCCGATCAAGGCGGCCAGACCCAACAGGATGGAGGTGCCCCGCTGACGGACCGCAAAGGCACCGATCCAGGCATAGGCAAAGGGAAGCAGCTCCCCCAATACAAAAGCCCGGGCCATAAGCCACCCGCAGAAGGCCAAAATCAGATTATCTATGGTCAAGATACCCGCCAGTGAACTTATGATATCGATCTTTTTCAGGGCGGGCAGCTTGATCTTTCCCAAATTTAAGCTAAATGCTGTCTTTTTCGGTCTCCGTTCCCCGAAACTGCCCACTCGCTGATAAGGGTAAATCTCCAGCTTGTCCTGCATTCTCCTCCCCCTAACTACACTAACTGCCTGTCTTTATCCGTCAATTATAGCAGAGCTATTTGGTAAATTTTGTTATATGCTAGGGGGCAGCCGCTTCTTTTTACAGCAAATTTCGCAGGAGGTATAAAAGAAAAAGGCCCGGATGGTTCGCATCCGGGCCGATAGCAGTTAAGTTGATGATTATTAAGCTTTGAGGTCCTTGTTAGCAGCAGGGGCATCCTTCTTCAGATAGGTGTACCAGTAGAAGCTGCCCACAAAGATGGCGCCGCCCACGATGTTGCCCAGGGTGACCGGTACCAGGTTGTTGACTAAGAAGGTCTTCCAGTTGAATACTG
>JBLMZJ010000056.1:0-32160 GCA_050258735.1 Deltaproteobacteria bacterium
GACCAGCGGCATCGTCAGCCGCACGGTTGATACGCAGGCCGGAGGATAGTTTCTCCAGGGCCTTGCTCATGCCAGTGTTGTTGATGACCAGCTTGTTGTAGGTATTTAGAGCTGGTATGTTATGGTTGATGATCATTTTATCTACCTCCTTGTATTTTCAGCCCCACTTCCCTGTGGGGCTATTATTATTGCTCCACCGGGGACCGCCCGTCGTTTAGTATCGACCTTTAGACTAAACACACCTCCTCCCCCGTTTAGAAACAAGCTTAAAATACTTATTCCATAATTTAGCGGCCCATAGCCTTACTATGCAGCTATGAATAATATCGGAGTTTTTACGGGAAACTTTATACCTATATTTGATATTTATCCATTTTATTGTTTAAATCTGGGCACACGCTATCGCTTTCCGTCAATATTGGGGAAAGTGTTTGTGATTCTGTCGATTTGGTTTAGTTACTGTGAGGAATTGCCGCTTTGCCCCAATTGCTGTGATAACCAGGAGCTTTGTTCATTGGCTTTTTGGATGGCTTTTTCCATAGCGGTAAACCTGGTATAATAGTAATCCTCCAGTTCTTGGATCCGCTCCTCCTGGTCTGCGATCCGCTCCTCTATACGCAGGATCTCCTTCCCCAGGTAGCTGCTGTCGTATGCAGAGCTTCCAGAACCGGCTTTATTATTGACTAGACTTATACTGCTGGTAAGGGCATCATATCCCAAGACACCCAGGCCAATGTTATAAGTTTGTTGGGTCTCGTGCCCGTCCTCGTCTGCAACCAATAACGTCTGTGTGGCATTAAAGAGCTTCATCACGCCGCCGGAATCGTTCGCTAAAGCCACGCGCAGTGTAGACTCCGTTAACTGTATTTTACCGTTGTCATCACTGCTGGAGTTGTATTCTGTTGTAATCAGCCCAATAGAACTAAAACTGCGATAGGTGAGATAATTGGCATTAGTTCCGGATATAATATTGGTCGCCGTATGGATCACCCCGGCATTGACCCCCAGTTTTAGGTTTTCTTTTAAGAACAAATCCCCGTCATTGACTATCTCGAAGCTGGCTGACTGGGTTTTATCTACTGTTGCCAGACTAAAACTGTTGCTTGCGGTGGAATAGGTTGCTACGATCCCGCTGGTTGCAGTATTGGTGTTGATCGCGTTTACTACATCATTCATGTTTTTCGTGGCGGTATCAAAGCTATATGTGTTAGTAACCCCATCAACTCCTTTAAGTGAGAAAGAACGTGTACCAGTAATACTAAACTGAGAGGCCAGGGTGCTGGCATAGGAGCTAAAATCAGATTGGCTGGTGAGAGTGACTCCTTCCTCAGTAGCAATGTTTTCATTGTTGTTCATGATGCCGTTGAACAGATTCCTGAGCTTGAGTGACAGTGATTGAAGAATCTGCTCGTTTCTCATGATGCCTTTTTTGGCCTGGGTCTCCCAGTTTTTTATTTGATCATCAGTCATTTCTTCCTTTTGATCAGCAGTCAGGGGCATATATTTATAAGAATGACTGGCTTTATCGTATGTTCTCGTTTCATGCAGTTTGGTGTTGATATTCTCTATTACGGCATTATAAGCCTCAACAAATTTGGTTATCTTCTCCACCGGGGTGTCTATATCACTGGCAACGGTTATGGCAGCAGTCCCCGTCTGATACAGACTGAAGTTGATGTCATTAAGGGCAAATTCATTGGACTCAAACTCTATGCCGGTCGCACCCTCATAATCGATCGAAGCATTGGTTCCGGTATAGGCACCTGTTGCCATTCCAAGTTTAAGAGTGTTCTGGATAAACGAGTCTCCATCAGCTACTAGATTGATCACTGCGTCTTCGCCCTTGTCGGCTGTAGAGAGTATAAAACGATTGCCACCTTCGGAGTATCCGGCGGTGATGCCTGTGGTACCAGCATTGGCATTTATCGCATTAACCACATCATTTATACTCTTAGTGGTAGTGTCAAAGCTATATACCTTGTCAACACCATCTTTTCCCTTCAGCGTAAAACTAATCGTACCGGTGATCCCAAACTGATCGGCCAAGTGCTCCTGATACTCGGCCAGTTCGCTTGTGCTTATCTTGGTAACTCCGGCATAAAGACTATTGACCTTTATTATATAAGTACCATTGCCGGCATCTGCTGTGGCCGTGGCCTTGATCACGCTTTCATCACTGCTGGTTGTTTTCTTACCAGTAAAAGTAGAAGGAAGTTTTAGATCGGTTATCGTATTGCGAAAAGCCAATAGCTTTAAATTGGTATCCCGGTAGCTTTCCTGTTGCCACTCCAATATCTGCATCTTCTGTTTATCCCGGTCTATCTTGGTCTGCTGCGCTGAGACCATCTTTTGGACCATGCCGTCTATATCCATCCCACTGGCTAAACCGCTTATTCTGGTGGTCATGTGTGTGCCTCCCCTCGATTATTCCCTTGAGCCGTTATTGGCATCCTTATACTTCAACAAACCGGGCAGTGTTTCTTTCAAACGGGCCAAGTTGTCGGCGGCCTGGCGGTTTTCTTCCTGGATCTCCTGGTAGATCTCGCCGCGGAATATCTTTATCTCCGCCGGCGCTGAGATCCCAAGTCTTACTACATCCCCCTGTATATCCACGACATCTATCTCAATATTATCGCCTATTATGATCTTCTGGCCTTTCTTCCGGCTCAACACCAACATCTAACGTACCTCCCCGGCCTGGGCGTTTTTTGAATCGTTTGGGAATATGTAATGCCGGGTACTGTATATTGATTTGCCTGGAACGTACTGCATGCCCTTTCTATTGACAGTATTGATCACCACTGGAGCCAATAGATTGGCAGTAGCTAATTTGAAATCTTCCGGTACGCTTATAATTACATAAACCGCTAATTCCTGGACTGGATCATTGATCTCCAGCTTCTGCAGTTCTTCATCCGGTACATCGAATTCGTAATTGGGGAAAAATACAAACGGCTGCCCCATCAACAAACAAAGCTCCTTCTCATCGAGCGATTGCAGATAGAAAAAGGGACTGGCTTCCCCCATAGGAATGATTACATAACGCTTGCTTTGTTCGAACCCGGGAATGCCTTCCGGGAAATTGATAATGGAACTCTCCTCGATTTCTATCTCACCCAGGAAGGACGTTTGGATGATCATAGTATACCCCTTTCTATATAACCAGGACTAAGCGACGGAGCTAAGTATCTTACCCGAATATTCATACTGAACATAATTCTTTTGCAACAAGTATATATCTACTTTGCCCCAATCTAGTTGTGATTCTATCATGCCTTTTTGCAGCTGCAAGTCAACCGAGCCAGGTTGATATTCTATCTGGACTGGATAGGTCTCAAAGCTGATCTCCGGCGGTTGCTGCGGTATGGCCTGAGCTTCAAACTCATGGCTGTGGACTGATTTGCTGGCGGCCATCCCGGCTACCGTACTGTTTTTAAAATCAGCCAGAGCATCACCTTCCGCGGAAATCTGCCCTATTGCTTCCAGGGTGGCTGATTTGGCCAATGATACTAAATAATCCTTTAAGACCTCGGGGGTTCTCATATTGGCATCGGCAAAGCACTGACGCTGATCAATATGCACTTTTGGACGGGGCGAAGACATCTCCAAACGCCCGGGTTGGGTTTCCAGTATTACTTGCGGCAGGGTGCTGTGCAGAGTAATAGCTGGCTTTTTTGTATTCATGCCGATCTGCGCATATTGTTGATGTATTCGCACCAGATACATAAGCAGTCTCCCTTATCCAACCATCATGACCTAATTAAGATAATCGATCAGTGTCGGCTGGATGATCCTCGCCCCGACAGCTAGAGAAGCCTGATATACATTTTCCTGCATTTTAAGTTCCATGATGACCTTGGCTTCATCAGTGTCTTCATTCTTTGATAGTAAATCAGTCAGGGTGACCTCTGCGTTCTTTAAGCGGCTTTCCTGTAATTCCAGGCGATTGATCCTGGAGCCGATAGTTGAACGGTGATATAATAATTCCTGCAACCGGACATCGGTCCCCTTCAGCATATTACCCACCTGGGGCAACTTACCAGTTTGAATGGTTCCGCATAACTCTTCGATATAACCAAACAATCCTGCAGTATAGTCGAAAGTAGCCGCCGTAGCAGTTGTTCCGAGAGTATTAGTCTTAAAGGTCAAGGTAGCGTCAGTAATTACTCCAGTCTTTTGATCCATGGTGTAAAACTGCATATCCTTGGTTTTGTTATCCATAGTCAAAGGATTGAAAACATAGCTCAATCCGCCATTGCCTGCTTGTTTACCATCGATATCGGTAAAATTATAATTAAGGTTGATTTTTTCGGCATTAGCAACTGCCACCTGAGCACCAAAGTTTAGGATGGTTTTATCTCCCGTTTTGATTGCAGCCGTCTTTATATTTATACCGCCCAATGCGTCCGTACCATTATTCCACACTATCAAGTCATTGGCGAACATCGCATTGGGAGGACTTGAAGCATCAATATCAAGATTGTCAATCGAAAAGATGGCCTCTCCGACCTCGGCCTCCATATTCATGACCACATTTTTTAAATCTATGTCGCGTTCTGTACCATCCATGGCATAAACGTGACCGCTTATATCAGCTGTTATATTAGATACGCCGTGATATTGCCACTCGGTTCCATCAAAGGTCGCGGTGGCTGGGATATACATATCCCCCTGGGAGTTGCAGAGATTTTCTGTCGTTTTCAGGGCAATAGTGTTGCCAACTACAGCCGGTGCCGGAGCTGCTGGCGGCTGTGGACCATTTAAATCAATAGTTACTGTACCCTGTCCGTTGTCATTGTAGGTGGCCGTCCACCCTGCTGGGGTCATGTTAAACATAGCTGTTATATCCTGGCCGTTCACCAGGGGGACTACCGTGCCGTTGGCGTTTTTAGTGTAAAGCGACTGATCAGCCGTCATTACCAAACTGTTGGCATTACTACCATCTTGAAGAAACAAGTGGGGCCCTTGATCCACTGTTTTAACTTCGATTACCAGGGAACCGCTGTAAGTCGCATCATTAGCCAAAGGAGCAGGAGCAGTCTTTTGCCGGCCCACCCCCAGGGTAGCCGCTTTTTGTATATCCTCATAGAAAAAGCACTTGTTGTTAGGAACAGCCGACAGATAGCTTTGAGATTCCCGGATATTGGAATTGGCAAAGTTGCCCAGCTGGGTAGCAAGCTGGTACTGCCCTTCTTTGAGGTTTACGGCATCCAGGCTGCTTATGCCTGATACATCTTCGATGGCGTGACTGTATTCGGTCCTTCCCATAAAAAAGCTTTTCATTTGCGGTATATTTATGTCAGCCTTGACGCCAACCCCGATCTCCACCGAAAGCCAATCCTCATTGCCGCTCCACTTCCCATTCTCATAGGGGACTTCGGTAACATTGGTCCCGGCAAATATATATTTGCTGCCATAGGTAGCGTTAGCAATGATCTTCAACTGATCCTGCAATTCCTTGATCTCTTTGGCAATGGCATTAAAGGCATCGGGATCATTGGTACCAGTGGATGCCTGAACCGTTTTCTGTCGAATGGCCTGCATGATCTCATCGACATCATTCAGCGCTCCATCGCTGGTTTGCATAAAACTAAGAGCTTCGTTGATGTTATCCAGGTACTGTTCCCCCTCCATCAGCGAGGTCCTCAAACGCAGGGATTTGACTGTCCCGGCCGGATTGTCCGAAGGCTTGCTAATGGTTTTACCTGAAGAAATCTGGCGTTCATATTCATCAAGGCGCATCAGGTTTGAATTCAGATGCCTTCTTGTATTGTTGACCATCATACCATCAGTGATTCTTAACATAGGTTACCTCCCTGCAAGTCCCATACGAGTAATAATAGTCTCCAGTTCTTCGTCAATAACAGTAATAAAGCGGGATGCTGCACTGAAACCGTGGTTGAACTTGATCATATTGGTCATTTCCTCGTCCATCGACACCCCGGAAACTGATTGCCGCTTGGTTTCCAATTCATTAAGCAGCATATCCTCATTCTTGACCATTCGCGTGGCTTCCTGGTTTTTAACACCCACTTCTGCGGCGACTGAACGCCAGAAGTCATCAGTGGTCTGCTGCTGTATCATAAAGGTTTCCGTGGTATCTTTGTTATAAAAGGAAATATAGGCAGACGGGGTAGTGGTAGCATTGGTCAGTCCGGGTTCAGTTACCGTCATGGTAATGTAGCCATCATAAGGTGTCCCGTAATAACTGCTACGTTCATTGTCATTAAGCGTAAAGAAATTGAACTTGGTATTTTTTGTGTTGACGGCCGGGGGTACTGCAGGAGTCGGATTAAGTACTCCCGGGTTAAACACGAAACTTTGACTGAGATCTCCTGCAGCATGATGGTTATAGTCATATGCAATGTCGACCTTTTGATCACCAACACCTGCGGCAGCGGTTATATTGTATATCACCTTATCCCCTACATACAGATCCCCTTCACTGGCGGTATCCATTCCGGTAAAATGAAGATCTATTGTCCCGTCAATATCGTCATCCTGAACTGCAGCTCCTCCATAGACAAGATCGAAGGTATCCTCATGATAAACATCGGTACCTGTTGCCCTGTCATACACATGTGCCTTAGATATATAGGTGACTGTATGGGTCGCTGTATTGATACTGGTTATCTCCATCTCAATAGAGGCATTTAAGTTTGGATTTGTGCCGGAAAGGTCCAGACTGGCATCACCAAAAATGCTGCCGGCATTGCCTTGAACATATTGCTGAACCTTATTTATGGCCCTAGCCTGCGCTGCTGTGGCGAGACCAGCATTTATGGAATATTCACCATTCTGGAGCCCGGCAGCAGCCAGGTTACTTATATTAGAATTTGGGTAGATAAACTCCAACGAGGTCTTCGAACTGGAGTAAAACGCCAATTCCCCACCATTCCCATCATCCTTGCCTTCAATACGAACGGTGACCCCCAGATCGATGGAATCCATCTTTTCCTGCAATTTTACAGCCAGTTCTTTCAAATCCCGATAATTAGCCGGAGGATCCAGGGTTATATCCTGTGGCCCTGCACCGGTGTCGATACGAATGGTTACCGGCAGATGCGAAGCAGCATGGGTGGTATCAAAGTCCAGAGTCAATCCTTCGGTCTTTATCGGATAGAGCACTTCATTAAGATTATGTTTTAATTGGGCAATTGCCAGTGCATTGGAACCGTCGCCAAAGTTTGCACGGACATCAGCGCCCTCACTATTGACCTGCCAGGTGCGATGCTGAGCAGCGGCCAGGTTTTTAACATCATTGAGCAGGTCCTGGTTCACTACCATGCTATCAGCCCAGTTCTCAAATACATCCGGATCTTCGTCCGGCATGGTAAAAAAGTCGGTACCATCGGGACAGGCTTCCTTGTTGTTCAAGCTGTAGCCCCCCCGGTGCAAATCATTGATCTTGACCACCAGGGTCTTGGCCAGTTCGTTCAGGTTGTTAATCATCTCAGGCAGCAATTCTCTATATTCTGAGTAGCGGTCCGATCTCAGATCGGTTTTGCCCCGGAGGTCCAGGAGACCGCGCAGCTCACCGTCGTCGAATCTGGCCTTTAGCTGGGTATCATCCCATATGACCATATACATGCCTGCGTCATCGGCAACCGCACTAAGTTTATAGCTTTCCTTGCCCTGTACCAGCAGGCGGTCTCCCAGCTGGATATCTATCATACCATTATCCTTCTGGAAAACTTCAATATCGGCCAATCCGCTAAGCTCGTCAACCAGAAGGTCTCTCTTATCCAGCAGATCGTTGGGCTGCATCCCTGCCGAGGTTATGGCCAGAATTTGCTGGTTAAGATCGGCAATATTTACAGCGATGGTGTTGACATCGTCAGTCTTTATCTTGATGGTGGCGTTGACATCATCACGCAAGTCTACAAGTTCATTAAAAGTAGCCTTAAATGCCTCACTCATGGCGAGACCGCGCTGAATGACCACCGAACGTACTGCTTCACTCTCGGGATTGGCTGAAAGATCCTGCCAGGCTTGCCAGAACTGATCCATTACCGATCTCAGACCATCTTCTGAAGGTTCATTGATGATGGTCTCAACTTTATCCAGCCCATCCTGTACCTGTTTCCAATAACCGTATACCTGATTCTCATGTCTTATCTGTCCGTCAGTAAAGGCATCACGAATTCGATTCACCGCCTGGATATCCACGCCGGTACCCACTTGTCCGACCTTTTGACCATCAACCAGGGATGGGACCGGGTAAGGGGTAGTAGTCACCACATCGGCAGCCTGCCGCGAGTAACCGTTAGTATTGGCATTGGCAACATTATGACCGGTCGTGTTCAATGCAGTTTGATGCGTCAATATCGATCTCTTGCCGATTTCTATTCCCATAAAACTTGTTGACATAGTATCACCTCAAAAAAAGAATGACCCTATTATGATCCTAAAGATTTAATCAGATTTTCTTATCTAATAAATTGCGGCTGCCCCGCAAATCTTTTTCGTCAGTCTTATCGCCGCTGCCCGAATAGGTCCCTGCGACATCGCCAATGATCATACTTTCCATGGTAGCTATGAACTCTAATGACTGTTCCAGCAGACCATGATTATTGGTGTTGATCGCTTTGAGCCTGGTCAGGTTATAATCGAGCTGTTCTATGCACTGGGAGAAATCGGCAGAATAGTTGCCGTATTGTTCCTTCACTCTCTTCAGCATCTCAGAGGCTACGAGGTCACCTACGGGCAGGCCCCAGATTTTAGCCAACTCTTGCTGCAATTTAAAGCGGGCACCCTCCAATCTCTCCAGATTGGTTAAAACGATGCCCTCTTTTTGAATCAGACTATCCAGTTGCTTGATTTCTCCCAGAATAATGTACTGTCGCTTTTGTTCCCCTATTTCAGCCAGGTCGGCCAGAACCTCATTCTCCCTGCCAACTGCTGCAATAAAGTCCTTGAGCAGGTTCTCCACACTATTCACCGCTTTCTCGTTCAGGAACCCATTTAACTCTGGGCATAACAGTAGGAAAGTTAGATCAATCGGTCCAGGATGGCTGTTTCTATTATTCTTTCAGCTACTTCATCGTCAGATACGGTGTAGGTCCCGGCAGAAATCTGTTCTTCTAATTCATTCACGCGATCAAGCCGGATATCCTCCGTCTGCTTAATGGCCTGCATGGCCTTTTGCTTGATCTTGCTCTCGCGTGAAATGGCGAGTTCGTCGTTCTTGGCAACTATGTTGCCGGAAACAGCGCCCCCAACTTTTGCGCCGGGTGACTTACCATAGACCTTTAAAATGTTTTGAAGTTGGGTCTTGGAAATCAGCATTCTTCTCACCTCGATAGTTTTTGCCTTTGTTGTATTGTCGCAAAAAAAGCATAGAGGCTTAACGCCTCTACTATGTATTTATTATAAATTTTCTTTGAATATCTTTGTTTTCCTCAATAATTCTGCCACATTTGATTGGCAGTTCTACCGTTGAGACCTTAGAATATGTTATCCTTGGTATGCATTTTGTGGCCGGGTTTACCTGGTGACTTGGGTTTGTTTTCTTCTTCCCTGGGAGGATCGACCCCTCTTAGCTGAGCATTCATAACGTTCAGGCAGCTGTCGCAATATTTGCCCCCCCGTATGCTTTTGCCGCATCTCTCACAGTTAATGATCGAAGAAAATGAGTTAGATACTAATCTGCCGTCCCGGAGATATTGAAGTATGACCTCCTCATCGACTCCGGTCTCCTCAGCGACCTCAACAACGGTTGACCGCGGATGGTCGCGAACATACCTGCGCACTATTGCATAATCATCGTCTTCCGCCTCCAGGCACTTACTGCAAATATCTCTTCCTGACCCTGCAGGAAAAACACGCCCACACCTCGGACAATTCTTAAGATTCAATCCCATCCGGCATCCTCCTCTCTGATAACTAGAACCCCTTCCCGGTAGCCCATGTGATAAGTGAAACCTTAGCCGCCCCTGCCTCTAGTAAGGTTCGAGTACATTCCCGGCCAGTTGATCCGGTAGTGTAAACATCGTCTACCAATAATATATTCTTTCGATATATTTTTCTATTGTCCTTTACCTGAAATGCAAATAACAGGTTTTTTTCTCTTTCTTCTTTGGTAAGTTCGCGCTGCGAAGGAGTTTCCTTGATCCGCTTTAGTATCCCGGCATCCATTTTTATATGCAGTTCTTTGGCTATTTGTTTAGCCAGTTCCTCAGTCTGGTTAAAACCCCTGCTTTTGAAATTTACCTGGGAAACCGGCACCGGTATTATTATGTCGATCGGCATAAAACGAGGTTCGGCTTTTACAGCCCTTGCCATCAGATGGCCCATTTGCACCGCCAGTTGCCGGCGTCCCATAAACTTCAATACCTTGATGGCTATGCGGTATGGTTCATCATACGGACCCACGGCCCTGGCAATATCGAAATCCGGTGGGTGAGCCTGGCAATCCCGGCACAACCCTTCGCCTTCTTCAAGGCACTTGCCGCATTTATCGCAAATCGACATGCAACTGCGCATATTGAACATGGTTTTGTGACATTCCTCGCACCAGGGACGCCGGGTACTGTACCTTCCTTCCTTCCTGCATATGCAGCATGTTTGCTGAGGAAAGAGAATGTCCAACAACAGATTAAGCATAGCTAAACCCCTTATATGACAACTGATGTATATATTGGGCCGGAGACACTCTCCCCACCCTCTTGATTGAAATACTAATTTTCGTTTAGCTATAATAATAGCACAAAATTTTCTTCTAAGCGAAGTATACTAAAGCTCCGGAAGGCTTTGGTAATACTGTACCGAAGGATTTTCCCGGAGCAGGCGGTGGATTATTACCCGGTGCCTGGTCCCGGCCTGGCATGCATCATGTATTATTAACCTGTCCCTCGGACCCAGTTGCGAGATTTTATTGTTAATTATGCCCTCCAGGTCATCTTCGTCATCCAGGTACAGCGCAACCTCACGGTACCCGCAAACCTGGCCCCGGCGGCTGCCGATGATCAATACCAGCATTATAGCCAGCCATATGATCAGGCAGGCAGTTTTGAGCAAAATCACCACAAAAAAACCCCCTCCTGGCATGTTAATATATAATATGCCGGAAGGAGGCAGGCTGATTACATTATGGATACGTGACTATTCATCTTCTATAATGTGGTGCTTAAGGGCGTAAACAGCAGCCTGGGTACGGTCCTTGACGCCCAGTTTCTTGAAAATACTGGTTAGATGGTTTTTCACGGTTTTTTCACTTATAAACATTACATCTGCCATATCCTTGTTGCTGTGTCCCCGGACCAACAGCAGCAATACATCCTTTTCCCGTTTGGTCAAACGGGTATCTTCATTCTTTTTATCATTGCGGGACAATTCGCGGACCAGGCGATTGGCTACCCGCGGGTGGATCACCACTTCGCCCTGCATGACCCGGTGCATGGTATCGATCAGTTCAGCGCCAGCAACGTCCTTCAGTACATAGGCCGATACCCCTGCCTTGACCATCTCCACCACTTCTTCATCCTCATAAATAGTCAGAGCTATTACATGGATTCCCGGTATTTCCTTTTTGATTACCCGGGTCGCAACCACCCCGTCGGTCCCCGGCATATTTACGTCCATAAGAATGATATCCGGTTTTTCCCGGCGGGCCAGGTTAATTGCTCCCTGCCCGTCGCCAACCTCATTCAGGATCTGAATGTCGGGGTCAAGTTCCAGCAGTTTTCTGATCCCTTCTCTGACCAGTGAATGATCATCAGCTATCAGTACTCTTATTTTTCCCAAGTCCAGCCTCCCCCTCCAATGGAACTTTAACTATCACCTGAGTGCCAGAACCCGGTGACGAAATGATATCCAACTCGCCCCCAAAGAGTCCGACCCTTTCCTTCATACCAATGATTCCATAACGCTCTTTTTCTGAGCTGATTGCTTCCGGGTCAAACCCGCAGCCATCATCTTTGATTACAATAGTAAGGTAAGTCCCGGTATCCTCGATCTTTACCATGGCCCGCTTTACCCCGGCATGTTTTTTAACGTTGGTTATGGCTTCCTGAACCAGCCGGAATAGGGCTATCTCCAGCGGCAGCTCGTATTTTCCAATACTGCCGATGGGCATAAACTCAATCCTGAAATTATATTTGTCCTCAAAATCATTGAAATACTCCAAAAGCGTGGTACTGAAATTTTCTTCATGGAACAGAGATGGTTTCAGATCAAACATGATCCGCCGTATGTCGCTCAATGTCTCCCGCCCCATGCCCTGGATGCTGTTCAGTTCGCCGGCTATAGAAGCCATATCACCCTCCCACAGCTGTTTGATGAGGTCCAGGCGAATCAGGATACCTGCCAGACTCTGGGCCGGCCCGTCATGCAGATCGCGGGCAATCTTCCTGCGTTCGGCTTCCTGGGATTCTATGATCCACATTTCCATTTGCTGGCGGCGGACTGACTCTTCCATGGTATCACTAATTTTTTCGACATTTCCTCTCAAAATCTTTAGTGCAGTACCGGTCGATCCTAAAAAACCATCAGCCCTTATGGCGATTTCCTGGATTTTTTTCTGCTGGCGCCCCATTTCATCACGTCTTTGGCGAAGGGCTGCCTCCTCTTGCCGGGCGTTGGCCAGAGTTACCTGCAGTTCACGGGCCTTTTCATAGACCTCTTTGATAGTTTCCTCGGAGTTGGACCGAAAATTACGGCTGACTTCCATAAGACGCAGGCGGGCATAGCGTTCCAGCTGCTCCAGGCGGCTGACCTCGGCGATACTCCTGGCAATAGCATCACTGATCTCTTTTAACTGAACCTCCATATTGGCAGCCTGGTGGTGACATTCCTCAGCAATATCGAAGATATCGCTCTGACCCCTTTCCAACGTATCTACGACATTGAGCAGAATGCGGTCCAACCGCTCCATTTGTTCCGGTTTTCTTCCTGAAGGTTTTTCCGTCATGGTATATGTACCCACCCCTGCTTTACATGATTGTATGAATATATTTATACGAGCCCAAGGGTTTCCACGACTTCTTTTTGGATCTCTGCCAGATGTTTCTCACTACAGGCCTCCACGTAGACCCTGAACAGCGGCTCGGTACCCGATACCCTTATCAAAGCCCAACTTTCATCTTCCAGCAAGATCTTCAGGCCCTCGCGGCGGTCCAGTGCTTCCACCCTTATCCCACCCAGTTGGATCGGACTGTACTCCCGCATGCGATCGATAATATCCTGCCAATCTTCGGCCTTTACTCTTATGTCCAGGCGCTGGCTGATGACCGGGCCATACACACGAACCAGGTCTTCTTCCATCTCAATGAGGCTCTTGCCTGAAAAAGCTATCATTTCCACTGCCAGTAAACAGGCGAGAATGCCATCTTTTTCGGGCACATGCCCAACGATGGAAAGGCCTCCGCTCTCTTCCCCACCCATGATGCAGGATTTATCCCGCAGTGCAGCGCCAATATATTTAAATCCTACCGGTGTTTCAATTGTTTCGATGCCATTTTGCCGGGCGATACGATCTAGCATATGGGTAGTGGCCAGACTCCTGCAAACCGGTCCCCGAAATTTGTGGACATTAAGCAGGTGATGAAGCAGGAGCGACATAAAGCGGTTGGCACTCACAAAACTTCCGTCACGATCGATCAGACCGAATCGATCAGCATCGCCATCCATAGCCAATCCTATATCGGCATTATAGGTCAGGACCGTACGCTTCAGATCCAACAGCACGCTGTCGACCGGTTCCGGAAGGGACCCGCCAAACAAGGGGTCACGATAGTTGTTGATACTTCTTGTCTCACAGCCTAGTTCTCCGAGAATACGCTCGAGAAAACCAATCCCGGCACCAAACATAGGATCGATAACAACCTTGGGCGGGTGTTTCCTGATATACTCAGGGTTGACCAGCGAAAGCAACGCCGCGGAATATTCTTTTTCCAGATCGATCTCCTCATATAGATGCAGCCTTCGGGCCTCAGCCAGATCCAGTTCATAGACCTTGCCGCTGGAAGTCACCCGTTCCAGTTCTTCTTCGATCACATCCGTCACTTCCGGGAGCGCCGGACCGGCATAACAAGGTATGAACTTGATTCCCTGATACTGAGGCGGATTATGGCTGGCAGTTATCATAATAGCTCCGGCAGTCTCCCGGGCCCTTATGGCGAAAGCTGTTTGCGGCGTGGGGCTGGCCTTCTTGAAGAGCAGTACCTTGATACCATTCCCGGCGATGACCCGAGCACAATCAGCCGCAAATTCCTCTGATAAGAAACGATTGTCATATCCGATGACCAGCCCTTTCTTCCCCAGGTTCTGGCCGTTTATGTAACTGGCGATAGCTTGTGCTACCATCCGGCAGTTAGCGAAAGTAAAATCACGGGCGATGATCGCTCTCCAGCCATCCGTCCCGAACTTGATCGCGGACATCAAATGCCTCCTAGGTAATCAGATTGAACTAGAAGTTCGTGGTTCCGATGCGTACATACAAAAAGTCGGTTATGACCCTGGCAATACGGCGGGCAGCCTTGCCATCCCCATAGGGATTGATCGATTTAGCCATCTTCTCATATTCATTACTGTCACTAAGGAGAAGCGAAGCTTCATCTAATATCTTCTGATAAACTGCCCCCACCAGTTTGACCGTTCCTGCCTGCAGGGCTTCGGGACGCTCAGTGGTATCACGCAGCACCAATACCGGTTTACCCAGACTGGGCGCCTCTTCCTGCATACCGCCGGAATCAGTCAGCACCAGATAAGACGCATCAAGCAGATGGGCGAACGGCTCGTAGTCCAATGGTTCCAGCAGGTGGACCCGCTCGCGGTTCCCCAGCATCTCGTATGCAGTATCACGTACTATCGGGTTCTTATGCACGGGAAAAACCACTTCAATATCAGGAAACCTATCCACCAGATCGATCAGGGCCCTATATATCTCACGCATCGGATTGCCCCAGTTCTCACGGCGGTGAGTGGTAACGACCAGTAGACGTTTGGAAAAATCTATCCCGGCAAATTCGGGGCCAAATTGGTAGTCAGGTTTTATGGTCTGCAGTAAAGCATCTATAACGGTATTGCCGGTGACCCATATTTTAAACATGGCGGTCGCTTCTGCCAATAGATTCTCACGTGCGGTGTCGGTGGGCGCAAAATGAAGTTCGGCCAATTTCCCAGTCAGGCTGCGGTTCATTTCCTCTGGGAACGGTGAATATTTGTTGCGGGTCCTGAGTCCCGCCTCAACGTGACCAACCGGGATCTTACAATAAAAAGCGGCCAAAGCTGCTGCAAAAGTAGTGGTAGTATCACCATGCACCAGCACCAGATCTGGCTTTTCTTCCTCTATTATCGCTCTGATCCCCTCCAGTACCCCGCCGGTTATACTGAAGAGATCCTGTTTATCCTGCATCAAGTTGAGATCATGATTCGGTTTAATATCAAAGAGCTGCAGTACCTGATCCAACATTTCGCGATGCTGGGCTGTAACTGCCACAACTGTATCAATATCTTTGACCTTCTTCAATTCACTGATTACCGGGGCCATTTTTATTGCCTCCGGTCTGGTTCCGAAAACGACCAACACTTTGCCTAGACGCATAGAGACCTCCAGGATGCTTTTGCTAATGTTATATGTTCAATCTTTATGATTCTTTACAGCTTGGATAAGCCGAGTATTATTTAGGACTATAGTAATACATTTCCTTAATCAAGTCAAAGCGGCAAAGGGGAGAAAAACGAGGAGTGAGAGCGTTTACCAGGCAAGTTTTAGGTTTATGGTCTCTTGCTGCGGAACATAGGAGAAGCTGACTCTGCCATTCTGGATCTCATAGAGTTTTCCATCTATTGATACCAGGCCGCTGGCAGGCAGTTTACTTCCCCGGTTCCAGAAAAAGAGGGTCAGATTGACTGGTTTCCCGGGTGTGCAGGTCGGCATCACCGTGCTCACGAAATAGCGATCATCTGGCGGCAAAGACATGTCCACTATATCTCCAAATATTGATGCACTCAATAAGTATTCTGATTTATCCTGTTTATAGTCACTTAAGGATACCGAACTATACACAACTACTTCCCAGATCCCCCCGGCGGGAGCTGAATAGGAAAGGCTGGATTCTGGCAATGCATTGGGCCCGGTTCCGGCATAGAAACTGGTCTCGGTATTCCCATTGGGGGACAAAACAACTATACGTGCTCTTCCTTTGCCATTGTCCACGGCCAATTTGAAAACTACCTTATCCGTACCCTTGGGAACCGCGAAATAATAATGCTCCATCTGGCCGGGGCCCAGTTTGCCGGGCTGCTGTAAATCTTTCAGCTTACCCAGATCAAAAGGTACTACCACCGTCTGCAAAAGAGACAGATCGGCTCCCGAACTTGCCGGGTCATCTGCCACTAAAAAACTGCTATACAAACCGGGATCTCCGGGAAGATCATAATTCACCGTCACGGTGCGTTCACTGTGAGCCGGGACTTGTACTGTATATTCCTGCGGTTTTATCCATTCACTCAACCCGCCAAGTGAAAACCGGGTCGTTGTATCTCCGGTGTTGCTCAGATGCAATAATAATGAAGCCGGGGTCATACCGCGAGCGTATAGACCGCCGACCAGACCATAACCCGGCGTATATTGCCGGGCTTCAGCAGCAGCGATCTTACCTTTTTTATTTTGAACCTCCTCCCAGGCCGTCAGCAGGTTGATCCCGCCGAATCCCTGTTCTACCGTCTGCAGATCTTCAAGCGTCCGGGCTCCAGTTAGCAAAGCCTCGAAAACCGCAGAATGATCGTTACTATATAAAATATGCTGATTGGCATCAAGCAGTAAAGCGGCCGCACCTGCTGCATGGGGCGCCGCAATGCTGGTGCCTTCGTCTTTGTGATATTTGATATCCGCCCACTCCGGATAGGTCGATACTGCACTGCCGGGTGCCAACAAAAGCGGTGAGGCCGAAGCATTGGCAGCGGGCCCCGCCGAACTGAAGTACCAGAGAGTTGGCTGGGGGACTACCCAGCCGTAGTCTGTCTTCCACATCTGTGGTGTGGCATACGCCCCCACCGTTATGACATTGTTTATACCGGTGGTATCAGCTACGGTGGCCAGGCCCGGTCCACTGTTGCCTGCAGCCATGCAAATAATCATACCTTTGCTTTTCCATATGATATCGATATTTTTAGCCAGTGATGCTCTTTCTTGGTCCGACATGTCATACTGCCCCAGGCTTATCACCGCTACCCCGGCCCCCCGGTCAGCAGCCAGGCTCAATGCACTTTCCAGTTTAGCTAGTGATGTTGTTCCCTGACTATCCATTATCTTGATGACTAATAACTGGGCGTCCGGTGCCATACCGCGGACCTTCCCCTGAGCAGCTACGATGCCAGCTACTTCGGTGCCATGCCCTAAAGCATCAAAACCCAGTTTGATATATTCACTTTTTTCAGCTATCTCGCTTACGACAATATTGAAACTTCGGTCTTGTTCTCCCTTGATCCTTACTATCTGCTGTAGTTCAGAATAGACTTTGACTCCTGCTTCGTCGTTGATCTGCCCGTCACTGTCGGTATCAATATATACGGTATCCAAAACGCCGCCTTTTTTGGAGGAGGTCAGTACCACCAGTAGCTTTTGGCCGCCAAATCCTGAATCAGCCGGTAAAAAATCCGGTTGCAGATAACCGTATTTATAGGTCCCTTCACTATCCCCCAAACCGTTTACATCGACCCGCTGCTCACCTAACTGCAGATTGCCCCGGGAGGCCTTGACCGTATTCAAGGCCACTTTTCCTTCATTGGTCAAGTCGATGAAGTCCAGCATCTTGGCGTATCCCTCACTGGTCGTCTGCAGATCGGGATGTCCGGGATCTATTCCGGAATCGATAACTGCTACCAACTGACCTCTGCCGGTAGCGCCGGTCCGGGCGCTGAAATCACTTACTCCCATAGCCTCGCCGGTGACCCTCAGGCTTACTGCGGCCTGCTGTTCATTGACAGGCGTCGATTTGACTGTATCTCCTGTCTCGGTTAGGGCCTCCATCCGGTCTTCCTCGCCGTCTTCGCCGGCCAGATAGGACAGCCGGCTATAATTCAAATCGACCCGGGAGGTATCCTGGCTTTCGGTGATAAGAACGAAGGCAAGTTTGCCGTTGGAGTTAAGATCCATATAGGCGGTTGCCGGCATTGCTATTTCCGAGACCTTTTGGCGCGCAGCTCCGCTCCAAACCGCCAAATTGTTGGCTATCTCAAAGGTTTCCGTTTTCCCGGCCACCTTTATGCTCGCCTGATGTAAAGGAAGATTGATGCTGATAATAGTACCGTAGATCTGATACTGCCCGCCCTGGTTGGCCAGCAGAGATTCCAAAAGAATTGCTGTCTCGGCGCGGGTAATATTGTTGCGGGGGCGAAAACTGCCGTCAGGGAAACCGTGGACCAGGCCATTCTCCAGTGCTGCTGCTACTGCGGGTCGAGCCCAGGAAGAAATCTCACCTTCATCAGAAAAATCGATGGTTTTTTCAGAGGGGGCTTTAGTATGCAGGCAGTTGGCCAGCATAGTGATGGCTTCCTGACGGCTGACTGCCCGGGTCGGAGAAAAACTGTCACTGGAATCACCCTGGACGATCCCCATCTCATAGGCTAATTCCACATAGCCCCTGGCCCAGCTTTGAGCCGTATCATCAAAGGATGACTCTCCCTTGCTGAGCACCTGGGCTTGCTGCTGAGCATTCAAGGCCCTGATCAAAAGGACCACAAATTCCTGGCGGCTTATGTAATTTCCCGGGCGATAAGAACCGCCGGGATAACCCGATATTATTTCCCGGCTTTGCAGATGCTCTATCTCCAACCCGGCCCAATGGTTACCGGTGTCAGTGAAAGCCTCCGAGCTGGCTGGGGCAATAAGCACCAGCACCATCAGAGATATTACGGCGATCAGGTATCTAAAAAAAGAATTCATAAATCCAACCTCGATAGAATATAAAGCCTATTACTAGAGATAGGGTTCTATGCAGGTCAGTAGATTATTGCTTTCAAATAATAACGATCATTTCGAGCCTATCCCCTGCATGATCAGATCAGCAACCTGCAGCGCCAAAATATCAGCAGGTCGTTCCCAGTCTTCGAAGATAATGGGCATATACATGGCTTCCATGCAGCCCGAAATCATCAGAGTGGCCAGGTATGGATCAACTCTTCGCAATTCACCCCTGGTTATTGCCTCCTCGACTATGGCTTTTAATCTCTCTTCTTTTTCCTTACGAATGGCAAAGCCCCATTCTTTCAATTCTTCATCGATAACATCGGTATCCCAGCAGATGATACGCGCCAGATCCTTGTTTTCGCGGGAAAAGGTGAAATGGCCCTCAAGTAAATGACAAAGCCTTTCGCGAAATCCTAATTGCTCCAGGTCCGTAGTCGCCAACTTATCATAATAGGTCTGCAAACTCCTCTCCATCAGAGCCTGGAATAACTGGAGCTTGCTCTCAAAGTATTCATATATGGTGCCCTTGCCGATCCCTGCAACAATAGCTATCTCCTCCATGCGGGTATTATGATAGCCTTTACTGGAAAAAACCTGTACCGCAGCGTCTATTATCGAGTCCCTTTTTAAACCCCTGCCGTCACTCCGCCTCATTTTCCCGACCCCCTGCTGTACTGCGTGCATTATTTTTATCCCCGGATCTATATCATTAGCCCGGCTAGTGCCTGGACCACGTCCCGGCGCTGGAGTCCCGACTGTTTATTCCCTGTCCGCGGGGCATTCCAGTTGATGTTTTTGCCGGCTGCTACCCGCTGCAGGAATTCTTCGAAATCTCCAGCAGTCACAGCCTGTTCCGGTTGGAACCTCCCGTCCTGACTGCTCATCCAGCCTTTTGCCGATACCCATGCGATACCGGCAGCATAAGGGTGCCCCGGCGGTACATCGTCAAATGCCGGACCTTCGCTTTCCGCCTTTTTCAGAATCTCGGATGGCACTGTCATCATGGCCAGTTCCCCCCGGGTCAGGATTCTCTCCGGTTGGAACGTATTATTGCGATATCCGATACAGAATCCTGCCTGCTCCAGACTGCGCACCGCCTCGAAGCACTCTGCCCGATCGTCGATATCGGTAAACGGCGACCGTTTTAAAAGTTCCGAAACGGTTATGATCTGGTAGCCTTCATCCGCCAGCAGTCTGAGCTGCCCACCCAAAGCATGAACCACCGGGGTCTGTTTTGACATATTACAGCCATCTTTCTGGAAGATGATCTGGCCGTTCAAAGCACCGGCGTCTTTCTGCAGTATCCGGCGCAGCGGTTCCACCATCAGATCAACATCTTTTTTATAATCTCCGGAGCCCGGCTTCCAGCCGCCGCCATCAAAACTGGCAGCCAGATATTGATAGCCCATAAGGCGGTAAGCATCGTACGAGGTATAACCGCCCGGGATACCGTCGATATAATGAGGCGGGCGGCTGAGTCTCATGGTAAAACCCAGCTCTTCCTCAACTAACTGATGCAGGCGCCTAAGATCTAAAATAACCTGGTCCAGGCCCTTAAAATGATCTCGTTTTCCATATATGAAACGCATCGGCCCGAACAGGATATGAGCAAAGCCATGATTGGCCAGTTCATGTCCCCCATCCACTACACGGCGTGCCAGCTCCAGCTGGTTCGCCACCCCGGCCAGGCTGTCCTGGCCGAAATCAGGATAATGATCATAGCGTATGCCGCCCCAGGCAGCAGTGCCCAGCCTGCCGGCTTTGTCCGGATAGTTATACTCGGTAGTCCCGATCACATCAAAGGTGCCCCGGGCTTTATATTCCTTCAGCACTTCCAGCAGAACACTGGTAAGCCCCTGACCAGCCGTGGATCCAGCCATTGGATTAGGGGGTGCGGCACTGGGCCCGTCATCAAAGGTCATAGCCACCACCCGGCCATTAGCCAGCGGAGCGGTCCTCTCTATCCGCCGGACTGGGTGCATCCAGCGGCCGGCCTCGATCTGCCTGCGCTGTTTCAGATAGCGGTTGACTTTGCGTCCCATCTCAAAGAGAAACATGCCACAACACTCCCAGGTTTGAATTTCAATCGTTGCCTATTTCCAACCATCCCTCCAGGGGCCGGTAGCCAAGACCCATTTTCCGCCCGACTTCCAGGGTGCAGCTTAATGCCAGTTTGGCCATCGGCCGGGGAATATCAGTATAATCACCAGCCAGCCATCGTTTGACTATCTGACTGGCCGGTTCATAGCAGCGGGAGGCTGCCTTCCCCCAGACCTTACCCCGCCGGTCCGCCAAGGCCTGTTTCATTGCCAGGGTCAGATTTTCCCCTTTATCCGATAAGTATTTCTCATCATACTCCAAGCAGGCTCCGCCTATTTCACCCAACCAATGGGCATCACTGCCGGCGGAAAAAGGCTTTTGCCATGTCACCGCGGTCTGAAGGGCCTGCCCGTTAGCAGCGGTATTCTTGCAGAGCGACGCCCGGCTGTTGTAGACCTCGAGCCCGTCGATCTGTTCTAACAACAGCGGATCGTGGTCCCGAAACGGTTTATAAGGGTGAGCCAGGAACACCACAGCTCCCTGCAGGTGGGCCTCCCCTACTATATCCTGCCAGTAAAACCGCCCGCGTGGATCGCGGCACAGTTCTCCTTTTTCCAGACCTTCTTTCAGAAAATACACCAGGAGGTGCCCCTGGTCCGAAGCATATTCGGCACCAGGTATTATCATCATATCCGCCGGAGCAATATCTATTGCTTCGGCAGAACCGCCAAAACTATCGTGGTCGGTGATCGCCACTCCGTCCAAACCCACCCGGCGGGCTTGTCTGATGATATCTTCCACCCGGCTGAGGGAATCAAAGGAATGACGGGAATGGATATGCAAATCAAACTTCATGTCCGACATTTCCTTTCAGAACAGAAAAAATCTGCAGCATATCTCCTTTCTAATGCCCGGAAAAGAACTTGCCCACCGATTGAGACAGGTATCTCAGCGAAGGCCGCAGGTCCTGCCAATCCCAAACCCCATCTCGTATTGATAAACTAAAGAGATCCCGGGTGAATTCTCCCGCAAAGGCAGCTTTATCGCTTCTAGCCTTGAGATACCCTGGAAAAGACATCAAGTCCTGAAAAATAAAACGCATCCTGGTCCCCATGCGGTAACGATCCGGGGTCCAGTTCACCGTTCCTGAGTAATCACTATGGCGGACCCCCCGGGCAGTATCATATATGGCGCAGGGAATGTCACAGCCTGCAATGATCGGCAGCGGCAGGCTTCCCCAGAAGCGGGGGTTTATCTCCATCAAACGGACATCACCGTTTGGATCCCCTTTGAATTCGACCATGGCCACTCCCTGCCATTTGAGTTCTTTCAGCAGACTGACCGCATAACCGACCATACGATCATCCCACAGCGCTTCGCACAGGCAGCTTGGCCCGCCGGAAACGGGGTATTCCCTGATCCGGTGATGGCAGAATATCTCGACCGGTTGGCTATTCCGGTCGAAAACCGCTGAAACTCCGTAACCTCCGCCGCTCACATAACCCTGCACCAATGGGCAGGACTGCTTTTCATGCATATAGCTGTAGGCAGTCACGAAATCCCGCGCATTGTTGATGATCCGGTAACGCTGTTCCGGACCCAACTGCAGCAATTCACCCTCCCGGTACTTGATCACTACCGGGTAGTCCAGACGCTGGGAGAGCTCTTCGATATCCTCACCCTCTCCCAGAGTGGTGGTATCCGGCCCGGGTACTCCGGCCCTTCCCGCTACCTCCAGCAAACGTCCGGTATCATTGGCAAGCAGTAGGCTTTCGTAAGGAGGCACCAGCAGGTGAAAAACCTCTTCAAGTTCCCCCTGGAGCGACGACATGGCCATGACACTGTCCAGACCCGCTGCTATCAACACCGGTTTGTTGTCAAATCGCCCCGCCATCTGCCGCAGGCCGCCGATAAATGCCTGTGGGTCCCTGGGATGTGGTATCACTGCTTTTTGGCCGGTATACCGCGAATAAAAACCCAGAGCCTGGCTGAGATCGATATTTTCATATTCCAGAGCAGTCACCGGTATGCCCCGGCGGCCCAGGGAACGAACCGCCGCCAGGCTCATACGGTAATGAACATCACTGACAATGGCATCATTAAACAAAGCGCTTATTCCCACCAAACTACGGCAAAGCTCCTGCCGTTTTTTGTAATTATAGCAGAATCACAGCCCAGCCGCATATCGATGCAATCCTTATTCAGTCGCCGCTTCGATCACAGATAGTTCCTCTTTGGCTTCTCTGCGTTGTTTCAGCCTGCGGCCCCAGTCGTCGAATATGCTGTAAACCACCGGGACCAGCACCAGGGTTATCAAGGTAGACACCAGCAGTCCTCCGATAATAACGATGGCCAGCGGGGCCTCCGACTCGCCGCCCTCGCCCAGCCCCAGCGACATGGGGGCCATAGCCAGGATGGTGGCAAAAGCGGTCATCAGGATAGGACGCAGCCTTACCCGGCCGGCTTCAATAATTGCGGCATTCCTCTCCATGCCTCCATGGCGAAGCTGCTGCAGGTAATCGACCAGAACTATGGCATTGGCCACCACGATACCGATCAGCATGATGACACCGATGAAAGCGTTGACACTGAAACTGTTTCCGGTAATAAACAAACTGAGCACCACTCCGATAAAGGCAGTAGGCACGGAAAACATAATGATAAAGGGTATAAAGAAGGACTCATAAAGAACAGCCATGACCGCATAGACCAGAATGATGGCCAGGAGCATCGCAGTAGCCAGGCTTACGAAGCTATCGATCATATCCTGGTTCTGCCCGCCATACTCTATGCTGTAACCGGCCGGCAGATTCATGGCACCTACCCGGGCTTGGATATCCTTCATTACCGAGTTAAGATCCCGGTTCAGGAGGTAGGCATCAACTTCCGCCTCCCGCTGGCGATCTACCCGGTTGATCTGTAAGGGGCCGGGAGCGATAACGAAATCTGCTACCTGAGACAGCTTGACCACGGATCCCCGGGGGGTGTTTATACTGATGTTCTCCAGGTAACTCATACTGTCATGTCCCGCTTTCTGATAGCGCACCCGAACGTCTACTTCCGTACCAGACGCTTTGTAGCGCGTTGCTACCGTACCGTTGACAGCGGTCTTGACCTCGTTGGCTATCTGCGCTGGGGTCAGTCCGTAAACTGCCGCCCGGCGGCGGTCAATCTTGACCTGGATCTCCGGGTTCCCATCCTTCAGAGTAGAGCTGACCTCACGGGTTCCCGGTATAGTTCGGACAATGTTCTCAACCTGCCTGGAAAGCTGCTTGAGAACTGTCAGATCGTCGCCCCGGACCCGAATCATGACCGGGGCTGTACTATTGCCCATACCCGATGTCATATCAGTAACATTGACCTTGATCTTGGCACCGGGGATATCAGCCACTTTTGTTCTGATATCTTCGGCTACCGCATCGACACTGCGCTCACGCTCGGTGCGGGAAGGCAGCTTTACATAGATGGTCGCCCTCTCCGATTGGGTGCCGCTGGTCAGTGACATATTATTGTCTGCCCCGATACTGCAGAAGATAGTTTCCACCTCGGGGATCTTATGTAGTTTGTTCTCAATTACCTTGACTATCCGGTTGGTGTCGCTGAGCGGGTTGCCCTTGTCAGCTTCCAGGCTGATAGAGATCTCCCCGGAATCCATGGCCGGCATGAACTCAGCCCCGATAAAGAAAGCCAAAATTCCTGAACCGATCATCAATAGAGTCACTACCCCCACGATGATCCTGCGATGGACCAATGACCATTCCAGGATACCTTTATAGTGTTCACCCAGATTATCGATCCACTGCCCATAGCGTTCGACTACTGCTCCAATACGTCCTTTGGCGGTCTCCGCCCGGCTCATGGATTTGTCAGTCAGCATGCGGGAAGACATCAAGGGAACTACAGTAAGTGAAACCATCAGGGAGCAAAGGATGGCGAAGCTGACTGTCACCGCCATCGGTTTGAAAATGACCGAGGCGATTCCCTCGGTAACGAACATTACCGGCAGGAAAACCGCCAGTATAGTCATGGTGGAGGCGACTACCGCATTTCCCACCTGAGTCGCGCCGGTAATAGCCGCCTCGATGGGCGACAGCCCCAGACTTCGGTGGCGATATACATTTTCAAATACCACTATCGAGTCGTCCACCATGCGCCCGACGCCCAGCGCCAGACCTCCCAGGGTAATGACGTTCAGCGTATCATGGTTATAATACATCAGGATAAAGGTAGTGATAATGGAAAGAGGAATAGCGGTGAATATTATCAAGGTACTGCGCCCATTGCGCAGGAACAGGAACAGGATGAGCATTGCCAGGAGGGCACCTTCGACCAGGGTGCGCTGGACCGAAACCAGGGTCTGGTTTATGTAAGTGGATTGGTCCATTACGATATTGACATCGATATCCTGTCCCATTTCCTTTTGGATCTTTTCCATCTCTGCTCTGATGGCTTCGCAGGCCTTTACCGTGTTGGCATCGCTTTGCTTCTGGCAGTGGATACCCACCGCCGCCCCGCCGTTCAAACGGGTTATCTGGGTATCGTCTACGTATCCATCGGTAACCGTAGCGATGTCCCCCAGCCGCAGGGTGCTCCCCGTGGATGTGGTGATCGCTACGTCCCTGATATCGTCAACGGTTTGAAACTCTTGAAGATTGCGCAGGAAATATTCCCTGCCCCCGCTCTTCACCTGGCCGCTGGACATATTGAAGTTCTCCACCGCCAGGGTCTGGGTGATCTGGGAGATGGTAAGTCCGTTGGTCTCCAGTTTGACCGGGTCCAATTCCACCTTGATCTCCCGGGTCAAACCGCCGGTGATACTGACTGAAGCCACTTCCGGAATACGTTCCAACCGGGGTTTGATGTCATCTTCAGCGATGCGCTGCAGCTGAGCCATGCTGGTATTGCCCTTGGCCTGGATACCCATCTGCACGATCGGCATCAGGTTGACATCCATCTTTAAAACCATGGGTTTTTCTGCGCCATCGGGCAGGTATTTTTCTACCATACTGGTTTTCTCACGGATGTCATTGATGGAATTGCTCATATCCGTGCCCCAGTTGAAACTGATAAGAATAATGGAGTTCCCAGGTGTTGAGTAGGAAGCGATCTCTTTGACCCCGGAAAGGGAGTTCAACTGTCCTTCCAGAATCTTGGTCACCTGTTCCACTTCCTCGGGACCGGCGCCGGAATAGGTAGTCATGACCGCCGCATAAGGCAGTTTCATATCAGGATATAAGGCCAGCGGCAATTTTGAAAAAGTGAAAAAACCCAGAATCAGTATTACCGAGACCAGGATGGTCATGGTAACCGGGCGCTTGATCGAAAACCTGATAATACCCATTACTTAACCTCCCCGGAAATCACTTTCACCAGGGTGTTTTTATTGACCAGGGTATTGCCCTTGGTTATTACCTTTTCGCCCGCCTTCAGTCCGGAGGTGATCTCTGCGTACTGGTCGTTTCTTACTCCCAGTTTTACTTCCCGCTCCTGAGCGCGGTTGTTCTTATCGATTATAAACACGACATTGGTATTGTCCCGGGGAATGACCGCCTGAACCGGGATCGCCAGTGCTTTATTCTTAGCCTCGGTATAGACTACTGCCTCTGCATACATGCCGGATTTGATCTTGCTGTTCTTATTATCGAGTACAAGCTTCACCCGGTAATTCCGCTTTACCGGATCAGGCATCACGGCTGCCGTAGCCACCTTGCCCTTGAAGGGCTTAGTGCTGACCGCCCGGACATAGACCTCTACCTCACTGCCGGCCCTGACATAACCTATCTCATTTTCGCTGACCATAACATCGGTCTCCAATGCCGAGGTATCGCTCACTGATGCCGCTACAGCGGTAGCTGCCGCCATGTCTCCCAGGGCCAGATTGATGCTGCCTACCACTCCATTGATAGGTGATGTTATATTGCAGTGATCTGCAGTAATTAAAGCATCATCGTACATTGCCTGGTACAAGGAGACTTGAGCATCGGCTCCGCCGGCCATGGCACCATCATATTGAGCCTGCAAAGCCTCCATATCCTGTGGGGAGACCGCCCCTTCCTGATACAGCCGCCTGGTCCGCTCGTATCTAGTTTTTAAAACTGCCAGGTTAGCATCGGCAAGCTTCTTGCCGGCCAAAGCATTATCGAGACCGGCTTTGGCCTGAGCGACCTTGGCCTGATAATCGCTGCTGTCGAGGGTGATCAGGGGCTGACCGGCACTTACCCGATCTCCCGGTTTGACCATTATCCCGGTGACCCGCAGCGGGGAGACGATCTTAGGATATATGTACACCTCGTTGGTGCCCCGCAGTGTGCCGCCGTATCTTAACGCCTGGGCCATGTCCATTTTGGCTGCAGTTGCCGCATTCACACTGAAGGCCGTCTCTTTCACCGCTTCTTCTTTTTTACTGCAGCCGGATACCATCGAAGACAGGACTAAGACGCCGAGCAATAATATGCTGAGCAATCTCCATCGTCTACTGTTGTATCCCATTTGCTTCATCCCGTTCCCGTTCACGATATTCCCTCCCGTTGCTAAATATCCTTGAATAACGCCCAACCATAAAACTGACCGACCGGTTGGTCAGTTAATATATATGAGAATTATACCCAGAAGCATGCATAAGGTCAACCTAATTGTTGCAGAGCCACTGAGCGCAGCTAATCAAAATTTTACCGGGTATTCATTCGGTAAGACCGAATAAGATTTGGGATTCTTCTGAGTAAGATCACCAGGGGCTGGGGATCATTTTACCTTGACAACGGCTACCAGTCCTTGCTCCAATTTGTGACCGTCATTGAAACTGAGGAATGAGTTATCTACAACCAGCCAGTAATCGCCGCTGGCCAGTTTCTTGAGCGCTTTGACCGTTACCTTCTTATCGCCGGCAGTAAACTGGATCGGGACGCGTTCACCGGTGGCAGCCCTGATCAATTGTATGTTCGACCCATTCAGGTAACTGGATTTGACGCCGGCCAGAAAGTCGAACTCAGCCCCTTCCGGCTGGAGTTTGTATTCATATTCTCCCTGGTATTTGTAATCTGGATAGAAGAGTACCCATCCTGACTTGCGTTCCTGGGCAGTAAGTTCTGTCCATCCGTCTTGTTCGCTGCCTTTATATATCTGATATCCTGCACAGCCCTTGATGACTTCACTCCAGGCCGGCCAGAAATCGGCCTGGCGAGCCATGACCGGGTCCACTCCGATGGAAAAACTGGCAGTATCGATCTTGAACAGACTCCCTTTGTAGTTCGCCGGTGGATCATGGAGCAGCAGCCTGGCGGCTTTCATGACCTGGTCATCACTCACCTCTATATCCGGTGTGATCCCGATTTTGTTTATGGGTTTATCCAACGGGGAATAAAAACGGGCAACCGTAAACTTAAGCCGGTCTCCGTTGGACAGATCGAATATCTGCTGGACCGTACCTTTACCATAGGTGGTATGCCCCAGTATAAGCGCGCGTTGTTGGTCCTTGAACGCAGCTGTGATGATCTCGGCGGCACTGGCGCTGTTTTCGTTTACCAGCAAAATCACCGGTCCGTCTATGTATTGTTCATTAAGCTGTCCGGCAAGAGTCTCGGTGCTGTTTCGCTCCTTGACTATCACCGTATCCCCTTCACCAATAAAGAAACCGGCTATTTCTGTCGCCGCCTCCAGGAAACCACCGGGGTTATCCCTGAGGTCGAGTATCCAGCTCTGGGCCTTTTTATTACTAAGATCCCGGATGGCAGAACCTATTTCATCAGCACTGCGTGCTCCGAATTCATAGAGCTCTATCAAACCT
Source organism: Deltaproteobacteria bacterium (assembly GCA_050258735.1). GTDB lineage: Bacteria > Bacillota > Syntrophomonadia > Syntrophomonadales > Syntrophomonadaceae > Syntrophomonas_A. Next base: position 28,737 of record JBLMZJ010000056.1, read on the forward strand.
ACCTCTTTATCGATGACACTGCTGTCGACACTGGGGAGATCTATCTGTTGCCGATTGACCTTACAATCGATCAAATGCCCGTCACGCTTGATGGTCAGCACCACGGCCGTACCGGCCGGGCCCTTGATATACCCGGCGACCTGTTCCATGGTCAGCCCGCCCAGGGAATGTCCCCCGGCCTTTATTATAAGGTCACCGACCTTCAATCCCACCGCTTCAGCGGGGGAACCAGGCACCAGCGCCATGATCTCTGCCCCTTCTTTTCCAGGGTTGAAGTAGACTCCAACGCCGGTGAAGGTGCCATTCAACTGATCCATTTCCTGTTGGAACTCTTCTTTGGTATAATAGCGCGCATAGGGATCGCCGAGGGCCTTGAGCATTAGGGTAACGGAAGGAGCTTTTAGGACCTTGTCTGACACCGGGTCTACATAGTTATCCTTTAACAAACTGGCAACTTCTGATACATTTGAAGCATCTGCCGCTCGGACCGGTACTATAAAACTGCTCCAAAATACGAGCACCATCACCAGTACTATTATCCATTTACTATCCCTTTGGCGCATATGATTCCTCCAGTTTTAATTTTGTACTAGATATTTACAACATTGCCCGGGTTTACCCCTTTATTATTGGGAAACATTCAAACATATTAATATTCTAACCAGTCTTTCTTCTCAGTATATTTCCACATTTGTTGCATATCGGCTCGACCCGTTCTAAAAAAAGTAAAGCACCCTTCCTGTTATACATAAAATGTTCAACATTCAAGGTGCACTTAACCAAACCCGGGTATCAGCAAAAGCACTTACAATAGCAAAGCTGCAAAGCATTCTATTAACGAAAGGACTTTGATGAAAAGTCTAATGTCCCCGCTTCCCCCGGTATTAAATGGGCAATAATATTCGAATGAACGTCATAAACTGAGTCTAATTCGCCTCGCTTGTTGCCCCTGCACTTGATGCTGTATACGCCCACGGTTTCTCGAACCCAATTTTCATAATCTCGTGGCGATAAATAGTTGAATTCAAGGTTTTCTGAGCCTTAAGCATATTCAACTGGGCTAAACTATAGTCATTTTTAGTGGACATCCCAATATCGTACATGACCTTCGCGTTTTTTTCAGCGTCTTGATAGGTTGCCAACTGCTGTTCTAGTGTAACATAGGTTTGTTCAAGCTGTTTTATCCCGTTATAAGTACCTCTAAGTGCATTCTCAGTGCCTTCTGAAGTGTTATAGACTGCTAACTGGGCTTTCTGGGCATCTATCATAGAAGCCTTTAGCGAAGTGCTATTAACATCGACCATGTTTGTGCTTAGGTTAGCCAGATTAGCCTGTTGCTGAAGATTCCATATGGTAGGATTCTGATCCATGGCCCTTCTGATCGCGATGTCAAGATTATCTACTTCATAAACGATATATGCGGGCTTTTCTGTCAGGACTGGCCGGGCAGTGATAGCCAAACCTAAAAGACTATTAAAGTTTTCATAAGCTTTTTCCAGAGCCAATTTTGATAGATCATAATTAGCTTGAGCAGATTTGTAAGTTGCTTCAGCCGAGTTCCGGTCAAAGCGGCTCTTCAGACCCAGTGAATACGATAAGGAATCGGCCTTCCATTTGGACTTGGCATATCCTATGTATTTCTCATTATAGCTATAGTCTTCCTCCGCCGCTAAAAGGTTTGTGTAATCAGTTATTACCTCTAGCAACAACTTATCCTGGTCGACTGTTTTGGTTTTCCCAGCCATCTGCTGGCTGATGCTGGCAGATACCGCCAATAAGAAGGCTGCATCAGCCGCAGGTGAGCCAACGCCAATAACCCTCTCGTCTTTGAATTTTTTTACCTCATCGCTTTTCTGAATGCTCAGATCATCTTGCTGTAACGTATCACTATTCTTAAGTGCCATATCATAGGCTTGGCTTATAGAAAAATTCAAAGTATCAGCATTATTCACAGTTTCAGCAGCCTGGCACATTCCAGGAACGAATAGCAAGGTCAATGTTATTAGGGATGCCCCTAATATACGCAACTTTTTTAACATAGACATCCTCCTTTAAAAAATCTTTCTTAACTTGGTACGATTATTATAGTTGATTCCCGACCCGTCAGTCAATCAGAATAATTCCCTTAAAATAGCCTGTAATCTGAGGTGCAAAATTACGTTTCTATTAAAACAAGCAGGAAAAAGCTTGGTAGCGAAGAACTATATAACTAATAAATTTTATAAGGAGTTGTTCAAAAGTGGCAAAAAGGAAAATTATTACTCTAGTCATCACACTTGGCCTGATTCTCTGTTGTATCGGGGCGGTTCAAGCCCAAAACCAAATATCCATAGTTGTTAACGGAAAGACTGTCAATTCCGACACCCCCCCGATGATGGTCAACAATCGAATTATGGTACCGATCAGAGTTGTTGCAGAAGCATTAAATGCCGACGTCCAGTATGATCCTCAGTCAACAACTATAAGTATCACAACTAAAAAAGCAAGCATCCCAAATACCAGCACTACTACCCAAGCAGTCCAGCAACAATGCATAAAATTAAATGGTGAACTAACCACCTGGCCGTTTTGGACACAAACTGATGGTATCTACATAGAGTATAGAGATTGCCTCCAGTTATTGGGTACTAAATATCGTGCCCCGTGGCATATTGTTGCTGCAAATACCAAAAGTGGCACTGTTATCTTAGACGGAAAAGTAGTCGACGTCACTACACATAAGTTCGGCGATTACACCGCTATTTCTCTGAACAGTCTAAAAAGTAAACAACTTATCGATTTTACCTGGGACGCTAAAACCAACAATCTAATTTTGAAATAATAGATCAAGGATAGGGTTCTATCTTCAAGCCTGTCAAATAAGTAGGCAGTCCAAACGGAATTGCGACGCCCAAGGATAGACGTACGTGGATGGACTAGTGCAGTGGTGTCATGGATGGCAAGACGATACCGACGTTCAAAAATTGACTGGTGAAGCTTTAACCCGAATATCCCAAGCTCGGCATCAGGATGAAACGAGTTTAATTCTCGTAAGGTTTATTAAGGATAGGGTTCATCCCTTATCCTATTTTTTTGCTCATAGACTGTTTGGGGAGGTTGCAATATTCCCCTTCGGAGAAGTATGCGGATCGAATCACTATATTGATCTTTAACTACTTTGACCTTGAGTATAATGCTTGGAGCCTAGCACAAGTTCAGCAACTAATGCATGGCAAAATTCCTTATACCGAACTAATTGTATTGACGAACCCCCAAAGAAAAGATTATTGTTGCAATAGTCTCCCTTACGCAATTCAGGCTCAGAAATCAGCACCACCCGTCTAACGGGTGGTTTGCTCTGAGGCTATAAGCCTCTGTTACCGGCCAGCGTCTAAAGACGCTGGCTTTCACATTCGTTCAAGCTACTGTGCCTTTGCCACTTTTG
>JBLMZJ010000057.1:0-46817 GCA_050258735.1 Deltaproteobacteria bacterium
ACTCATATAGTATAAAGCGCTCAATTTTTATGGAGGTGGGTATCTTGACCATCTTGGGCTGGTTACTGGCAGTTTCGGCACTTATCAAGGGAACTCTTTGTCTGTTTGCCTATATTCATAACCAGGTGTTTCCCCATCCGCTGGAAGAGGCAGAAGAGGCTCAATGTTTACGCGAACTAAAAGCGGGCAGCGAAGAAGCCCGCAATAGACTGGTGGAACATAATCTCCGTCTGGTAGCTCATGTAGTACGCAAGTATGAGAGCAGCGGGGAAGACATGGAAGATTTGATATCTATCGGTACTATCGGCTTGATCAAGGCTATCAAAACTTATAATGAAGAACGGGGAGTCAAACTCGCTACCTATTCTGCACGCTGCATAGAAAACGAGGTGCTGATGTATCTCCGCAACACCAGAAAACTCAAACAGGAGGTATCCATCTACGAACCGATCGGATATGACAAGGAAGGCAACGAGATATCGTTGCTGGACGTGCTCACCACTGACAACGAGATCATTGATCTGGTTGAAATGAAGATGCAAGAAGAGAAGGTCCGGGACAAGATCGATATACTGACCCGCCGTGAGCGCCAGGTCATCGAAATGCGTTACGGTCTATTCAACGGTCTCAAGGAGACTCAAAGGGATATTGCCAAAAAGATGGGTATCTCCCGTTCCTATGTATCGAGGATCGAGAAACGCGCACTGAAAAAACTGATCCGGGAGATCAGCCTGGAGACCCAGTAAACTTCTGGAGATTACCAGCCCGGACTAAAATCGGGGTTTTAATGCTTGCAGTCTGGACCATGATGACTGTGGCCGTCTTTATGACCGTGCTCATGCTTTTGGTCGTGGCCATGATTATGGTGGTCATGGTCATGATGATGTTCACAGCAGCCATCGTGACATTGGTGATGGCCTTTCGGCTTATAACCTGCCGTATCCAGCTGGCTGGTTACCTGATTGCGGATAAATTCTAGGTATACCTTGTATAGTTCTTTTTGTTCCGCTGTCTCTTCAGGGGACAAGCCATGGGTCTTCTTTTTTCGGGACAGATGATTTATCCTTTGAAGCATTTCGTCGCTTACCATTTTTCTACCTCATATATTTGCCTTTTCGGCATCTTGCAGGTACTCTTGACTTGTATGACGTTATTATACAACGTAAAATCTAATTATAATACGGAAAACTAGAGATGCAAAGGAGATAATCAATGCCTTCCAGGGTTTTTGTGGCCATGAGCGGCGGAGTTGACAGCTCGGTAGCGGCCTATATATTGAAGGAGCAAGGTTACGAGGTGACCGGGATCACCATGCAGATTTGGCCCCAGGCCCAGGGTAGTCAAGGAGCCTGCTGCGATCTGGACGCAGTAAATGATGCCCGGCGGGTGGCCGGCCAGTTGGATATCCCCCATTACGTATTGAATTTCCGGGAAGAATTCGCCAGTTCCGTGATTGATTACTTCTGCCGGGATTACCTGCAGGGCCGTACGCCTAATCCCTGTATCGCCTGTAATCGTTACATAAAATTCGGATCTCTTTTGAACAAGGCTCTGGCCATGGGAGCTGATTATTTGGCCACCGGTCATTACGCCCGGATAATCTATGATAATAATGGTGGATATCACCAATTGCTCACCGCAAGGGACATGGGCAAGGATCAGAGTTATGTTTTGTATAATCTGACCCAGGAACAGCTGTCCCAAACCCTTTTGCCTTTGGGGGATATGGAAAAGTCCCAAGTAAGAGAACTGGCGAAAGAAAAGGGTCTATTGACCGCCGAGAAGGCCGAGAGTCAGGAAATATGCTTTGTTACTGATGGCCATTACGGAGATTTCGTAGAGCAATATATGCACATCACTCCACAGGCAGGAGATGTACGAGGCCAGAACGGTGAATGTCTGGGCCGTCACCGGGGTATTCATCACTATACCATAGGTCAGCGCAAGGGATTGGGACTAGCCCTGGGTTACCCGGCTTATATAACGGAATTGGATGCTTCCACCAATATTATTTGGGTTGGGTCCAACCAAGACCTGTTTCACCTGACCCTGGAAGCGGATAGCGTAAACTATATATCAGGCAGAATCCCGGACGGTCCGATAGAAGCAAGTGCGAAGATCAGGTATTCCTCCCCGCGGGTGCCGGCGCAGATCATACCCCTGGACGGTGACCGGGTGCGGGTCAGCTTCGAACAGAAACAAAGAGCTATCACTCCCGGTCAGGCAGTAGTCTTCTATCAGGGAGACGCAGTGATCGGTGGTGGAACCATAAGCCGGGTCGCTGAATTTGAATAAAGTATAGTTGTATTTACCGGTAAAGGATGATATCTGAATGCAGGCAAATGAAAAACTGGCGGTTTTAAAGAACAACCTGGCCTCCATGCGTAGTCTGGTTTTGGGTTATTCAGGAGGAGTGGACAGTACCTTTTTAATGGTGATCGCCCGGCAGGTTTTGGGTGATAATTTACTGGCCGTTACTGCGATCTCGCCCACCCTCTCTCAGCGGGAGCAAACAGAAGCAATAGAGACAGCAAAAAAGATCGGGGTCAAGCATTTATTGATCGATGTAGAGCCATTTGACATACCCGGATATGGAGAAAACCCCCCAGACCGCTGCTATTTGTGTAAAAGTCAGCTGTTTACCCGCTTGTGGGAAATCGCCCATGATCGGGGGATCGAGCATCTGGTCGATGGTTCCAACGTAGATGATTTAGGAGATTACCGACCCGGGTTGATTGCTTTGCAAGAATTAAAAGTCAGCAGCCCTTTGCTGGAAGCCGGTATGAATAAGGCGGATATTCGTGAATTATCACGGGTAATGGGGTTGGCTACCTGGGATAAACCAGCTGCTGCCTGTTTGGCTTCGAGGTTTCCCTATGGTCAAAGAATTGATCGGGAACAGTTGAGCCGGGTGGAAAAAGCGGAAGACTACTTATGTGAACTGGGATTTAAGCAGGTGAGGGTACGCGTGCATAATGATCTGGCCCGCATTGAAGTTTCGCGTGAAGAAAGATCGAGATTCTTTGACGAAGCCTTGATGGACCATGTAAGTGAACAGTTTAGAGTGTTTGGCTTTAAATATATCAGCCTGGATCTGCAAGGCTATCGTTCCGGCAGCCTTAATCCCATATGAGATCAAGAACATGATATTATTGGTATTCTGGCAATGGAGGGATTGATATGTCAGACCCGGTGACAGAGTTTTATAATGTATTTGCCGGTGAATACGCTGCTACTTTTTTTAATGAGCTGGACTACAAAGCCTTCGACCGAGATATCCTGGCACGTTTTGCCAGGCTTACCGGGGGTAAAGGGATAGTATGCGATGTTGGCTGTGGTCCCGGCCACATTGGTCTGTTTCTCAGCAGGCAGGGGGCCAGAGTCATAGGGATTGATATGTCTGCCGAGATGCTGGAACAAGCCAAAATCCATTGCCCGGGCATAGAATTCCAGCATGGCGATATGTTAAACTTGTCCTTCCCGGACAACTTTATGGGTGGTATTGTGGCTTTTTACGCCATTGTTCATTTGTTGCCGGCCAAGGTTAGCGATGCTTTACGGGAGTTCTACCGGGTTCTTGCCTCGGGGGGATACCTGCTGTTTTCCTGTCATCTGGGCGAAGAGGTGATCAGGGTAGATAAAGCAGGTGAGGAGCGAGTGGTGTCGGTGGATTATATATTTCATGACCCGGATGATCTAATCGCTAGAACCCAGCAGGTCGGTTTTATAATAGAGGAAGCTGTAATCAGATATCCATACAAGGATGTCGAATATCCAAGCAAAAGAGCCTACATCCTGGCCCGGAAGGATTAAATACGGCAAACCAATATAATAGGGGGGCAATTGAATGGAATTTTTGGAAACAGTAAAAAGCAGGTATAGTGTGCGTGGCTATGAAACCCGGCCGGTGGAACCGGAAAAGCTGCAGGCCATACTGGAAGCGGCGCGGATCGCTCCTACAGCTTCCAATCGACAGGCTTTCAAGATAATCGTTATTGATACAACGGCTAACCGTGATAAGTTGAAGGTGATCTACGGTCGCGAATGGTTTACTGAAGCTCCCCTGGTAATCGGTGTATGTTCGCTTCCCCAAGAAACCTGGGTACGAGGTGACGGGAAGAATTACAGTGATGTTGATGCTGCTATTATAATGGATCACATCGTTCTGGCGGCAACTGCACTGGGTTTGGGCACCTGCTGGGTAGCGGCCTTTGATGCCAGGGCCGCCAGGGAATTCCTTGAGTTAGATGATTCCTGGGAGCCGGTGGTCTTCACTCCCCTCGGCTACCGCCGCGCCGGCAACCCCAACCGACTCAAGAAACCCCTTGAGGATCTCGTCATTTACCGATAGCTCTTTCAGGCATATTACGTTTTGATCGCTTAAAGACGCGGGGAAGCCCTATTGGTCCCTGCCCTTTTTAGAGATCTCGTCTAGTTTGTCATAGATATTTGACAGCATGATCATCACGAATCCTAACATGACAAAAGTGACGATCTCTTTGGTAAATAGGGCGGCCACTCCCAGAGCAACCAGTATCACCGTGTTCCACAGGGCGCCGTTAAAAAAGTCCTTCATGCTACCACTCCATTTCAACCATGATTTTCAGCTCAGTACCGGATGTACTATACTATGTTTCCCGTCTGACCAGGTATCTGATCACGACTCCTGCCATGAGCATACCTGCGACCGGGGGGACAAAGGAAATGCTGCCGGGTATATGCCGGCTGTTGACGCTGGGGAGAGGGTTTTCTAAGCATTCGTCTTCATCAGATCCAGCTCGTGGCACCAGGGGCTCTTCCTGCGAATAAACCACCTGCAGGGCATCCACTCCGCGTTTTCTGAGTTCACGGCGCATGACCTTGGCCAGCGGACAGACTGAGGTCGAATATATGTCGGCGATCTCCAGGCGTGATGGGTCCAGCTTGTTGCCGGTACCCATACAGCTTATGATGGGGATAGCAAGAGATCGTGCCTGAACAATCAACTCCAGTTTAGAGGTGACTGTATCTATTGCGTCAACTATGTAATCATAATCAGAACGTACCAGTAATTCAGGATTTTCCCCCGGATAAAAAGATTTATAGGCTTCCACTTCAGCCGACGGATTGATATCCATGATCCGCTGGTGTATGACATCTGCCTTGGCCTGCCCAATAGTCCGGTGGGTAGCGTGCAGCTGCCGGTTTATGTTGGTGATGCAGATATCGTCGTGATCCACCAGTACCAGATGACCGATGCCGGACCTGGCCAGGGCTTCCGCGGCAAAACTTCCTACTCCGCCCAGACCGAAGACAGCTACACGACTATCGGCAAGTACTCGCATGGCATCGCTTCCCAGGAGCATTTCAGTACGTGAAAATTCGTTTAACATCTCATACCTCATTTATAGTGGATAACTGGACCTTCAGTTTATAAGAAAATAGCAAAGGATTCAAGTTACACTGATGGTGGTTGCATAGTTTTATTATAACAAAGTAACTATATCTAATGCCCAAACGACTGGAAAGGACAGGCGTTTGTTGCGACATCCTGACAAGTAAGGGATAAAAATCTATGATAAGGCAAAAATATAATTAATAATCAAGGGACAGGAGGCTGGATAAATGAACAATAAACGTACCATAGGATGCATGATATTTTTGTTGTTGGTAGCCCTAACTTTCAATCTTGCAGGATGCAGCAAGGCTTCGAACAAGGCTTTACAAAAACCCGGTCAGACCCAGAGTACCGCCCCTAATATAAAATCAACACCGGGAACGCAGAATACGGCAGTCAAAACCTTTACCAGGGCCGAGTTGAGCCAATATAACGGTCAGAATGGAAAACCGGCATATGTAGCCGTAAATGGAAAGGTCTATAATGTTACCGGCAGCAAAGCCTGGAGAAATGGTCAGCACAGATCCTATAAAGCTGGCAGGGATCTGACCGCAGATATGAAGAATGCGCCGCATGGTATGTCTGTACTGCGGGGATTGCCGGTCGTGGGTGGTTTGGTCTACTAGCTGCTGCATTATTATCTGCAACATAAACAGCCCGATGCCATTATTATAAATGGCGATCGGGCTGTTTTATGATTTCATGATTATAACAGATTAAAGGATAGTCACCTTGACACTCTTCATTCCCCAATTCAATGCTTCCCAACGGCTGTCAAAATACAGGTCGATGCGGTTGCCTTTGATGGCATTCCCCTGATCGGCGGCAATGGCTTCCCCATAACCCTCAACATAAAGTCTGGTTCCCATGGGTATGACATTGGGATCGGTGGCGACGATGCCCCGTGCCAATGGCTGCCCGGTATAGGACAGTCCCCCGTAATAAGGATAGTTGCACTCATAACTGTTATCATAGCCGGTGGCTACCATGTCCAGGGTCCTGCCGCGCTCACCGCTGGCTCCCCGCGATACTTCAGCTGAAGATATATTAAGTGCCCTGCGGGTTGCTGTACCGACTATGCCGGTTGCCGGCAGGCCATTATCTCTTTGGAACCTGACCACTGCATCATAGGTCTTCGGACCGAATACCCCATTAGGAGTAGCGCTTAGATAACCACGACTGGACAATGTATTCTGCACCTGGGTCACCTGGGCACCGGTGGACCCCCAGTACAGGTTAGCCTCAGCTGCCAGCAATGATTTTGCTGGGATCATAGTATACAGGATGAATGACAATATCAGTATCAATAATGGTTTTTTGCTTTGTAACATAATTACCTCCTTGAGCCTTTTGCTAAAAGCAACGCCATAGCATCGGGTTGTTTTCAGTTTATCCAGAGAGGGTGCCCGGGTCAAACAGGCTGAAAAGCCCGTGAAAATGGACAGGCCGGCAACATTCACGGTAGAATTGCCTATTGTGCCAAATACTAAAGTACAGGCCGGAATCTTGGCACTTAACATTTAGTGCCAAATAGTATTGCTGGCCCGGGTGGGTTGACCCTGGTCTTTGACCTGCAGATATTATTGGAGGCAATAAATTAACAAACGATGATTGATCCCTGAATAGTGGGCATTGCGGAGGAATAGTCTTTGGGGGCGGTGACCCGGTTATAAAACCGTGGTGAATCGAGATGAAAAACCAACCAAATGGCGGGATTTGACAAGGAAGCAGGCTGTTTTACCATAAGGTGGCGATATTATTGGGCATAAATGGACTCTTTCCTGTCGATCTTTACCGGAAGGCCCACAAAATGTTGCCTAGACTTGAACAGGGCGAAGCCATCCGGTTCGCCCTTGCTCAACTTTCGATAACTATTTTATTTCGTAACCGGCTTCTTCAATGGCATCCTTGATGCTCTCCAGTTTCACTTGATTTCCGTCGTAGGTAACGGTTACTTTTCCCCCCGGCAGGTCGACATCCACCTTGTTAATTCCGGGCAGGGCGCCTACTGAAGACTTGACGGCATTGACACAGTGCATACAGGACATGCCCTCTACATTCAAAACCTCGGTATTAGTCATAAAAAGCACCTTCCTTTCTTTACTCCATTATAATATCTTACAGAGTTCAAACACCCTGATCGGGATCGTATCTGCGCAAAGACAGGGAGTTGGTCACAACTGATACAGAACTGAAAGCCATAGCTCCTCCGGCAATTATGGGATTGAGCAGGCCCAATGCCGCAAAAGGTATACCTATAATATTGTAGATAAAAGCCCAGAACAGGTTCTGTTTGATCTTTTTCATGGTCTTCCGGGATAGCCTTATAGCAGCCGGAATAGTACGGAGGTCGCCTCTCATCAATGTGATATCAGCCGCCTCCATGGCAATATCAGTGCCGGTGCCCATGGCTATGCCGAGATCAGCGGTAGCCAGCGCGGGGGCGTCATTGATGCCGTCGCCTGCCATGGCGACTAGCTTGCCTTGTTCTTGGAGACGAATGATCTCTTTGGCCTTGTTTTCCGGCAGGACCTCAGCCAATACCCGGTCAATGGCGACCTGCCGGGCAATAGCGCTTGCGGTGCGCTCATTGTCCCCAGTTATCATATAGACCTCCAGCCCCATAGCCTTTAGATCGGCAATAGCCTCCCGTGAACCTTCTTTAAGGGTGTCGGCTACTGCAATAAGAGCGGCCAGCTGGTCATCTATTCCCATCAGCATCACTGTTTTGCCTTCATCCTCCAGGGCGGCGATCTTTGATTGGACGTGGTTTATGTCGATACCCTTTTCCAGGAGGAGTCTGCGGGTCCCAATATATATCGTTTTGGAATTTACAGAAGCTTCGATACCCATACCTGGCAGAGCAATAAAGCTTTCTGGAGCGGGGAGACACTCCTGTTTGCCTCTCTCGTAAATAGCCGCTCCCAGCGGGTGTTCCGAGCCCTTTTCCGCTGAAGCCGCCAACCTGATGATTTCGGAAGCATCCATGCCGTTCAGAACGATGATGTCTGTTACCTCGGGCATTCCCCGGGTAATGGTTCCGGTCTTGTCCAGTACTATGGCGTTGATTTTGTAGGCCTGCTCCAGGTGTTCGCCTCCCTTGATAAGGATGCCGTTTTCCGCTCCCTTGCCGGTACCCACCATTATAGCGGTAGGCGTGGCCAGACCCAGGGCACAGGGGCAGGCGATAACCAGCACGGCAACAGCACTGATCAAGGCCTTATTTATACCGGCTCCTCCGATCAGCCAGGAGGCCAAAGTCATCAGGGCGATAACCAGGACTACCGGCACGAAGACTCCGGCCACCTGATCGGCGATCTTCTGGATCGGTGCCTTGGAGCCCTGAGCATCCTCCACCATTTTTATGATCCTGGCCAGGGCTGTATCCCGGCCTACCCGGGTGGCTTCCAGACGGAAAGTGCCGAATTTGTTGATGGTGGCACCATATACGTTATCACCGGCCTTTTTATCAACGGGCAGGCTTTCCCCGGTAAGCATAGATTCATCGATGGAGGAACTGCCTTCAGTTATCCTTCCGTCTACCGGGACCTTTTCACCGGGACGAACTACTACCAGGTCGCCCAATCCCACGTCCTCAATGGGGATATCCTGCTCCTGGCCCCCTCTGATTACCCGGGCGGTTTTGGGCTGAAGCTGGGCCAACTTTTTGATGGCTTCCGAGGTCTTGCCCTTGGCTACTGCCTCCAGGTATTTTCCCATAAGGATCAGGGTGATAATGATAGCGGATGCTTCAAAATAGAGATCTTTCATGGTCCCGGGAGAAGGATTCCGGTAGAAAACGTTATATAAACTGTAAAAATAGGCGGCTGAAGTCCCCATGGCTATCAGGACGTCCATATTGGCGCTGCCCGAGCGCAGAGAGGTGAAAGCGTGTTTGTAGAAACGCGCTCCGATGATAAACTGCACCGGAGTCGCGATCAAAAGCTGAAAATACTGGTTATGCAAAAAGGCCAGGTAGGGGGTGTGTACCTTGAATATACTGAGAAACATCGCTGTCAACAGGGGCAGGGCCAAAACAGCAGAAGCCAGCAGGAGCAAGCGCAAGGATCGGATCTCGTTTTCCTTTTCCGCCTGGTCACGGTCCGGGCTCAGTTGATCGGCCCTTTCAGCATGATAGCCCAGTGCATCCACAGTTTTGACCATGTCGGCGATCTTCACTGCCTGAGGTTCATAGGTGATGGAGGCCCGTTCGGTGCCCAGGTTGACATGGGCAGATTTTACGCCGGGCAGGGCATTAAGTTTCTTTTCTATGCGCGCTGAGCAGGCCGCGCAGGTCATACCGCTAATTTTGAGGCTGACCTGGTTCTCATCGGTAAGCTTGGGAATGACCCCGTAACCCAATCTTTTTACGATCGTTTCGATCTGTTCTGATCTGACCAGTTGATCGTCATACTCGACGGTTGCTCTTTCCATGGCCAGGTTGACATTGGCCGATGCCACACCGTCCAGTTTGGCGAGACCCTTTTCGATGCGGGCAGCGCAGGCGGCGCAGCTCATTCCTGAAATATTGATCGATTCTTTCTTGATCATGTTTATCACCTCCCTGATGGGCTATTCAGCAGGAAAGTCTAGTCAATATGAATAATATACCCTGATCGTACCGGGGTTAAGCAAAGAGCTGTTTCCTATGCGAACGGGTCATCATTCGGGTCTTCATTCCAGATATACTCGATGCTTTGGGCAATGTTCCGGGCTGTTTCTCTGCCCAGGGTGTCCGCGATCCAGCCCAGGGTCATATCTATACCGGCAGATACTCCAGATGATGTATAGTATTTGCCGTCACTCACCCAACGGGCATTTCTGACCCAAATAACATCGTTGGCCTGCCCGGTCACCCAGGCAAAGGAGAGCTTGTTGGATGTTGCCCGCAAGCCCTTGAGCAGGCCGGTTTTGGCCAGCAAAGCCGAACCTGTACATACCGTCAGCACGAATGGGGCCTGTTCAGCTAGTTCCTTTAGCCGTCCGACCAGTGCTCCATTAGAGACTTCAGTCCTGATACCGAAACCGCCGGGTATAAATAATATGCCGGGTTCGTCCAACTGTTCCAGAGGCAGTGTGTGGACCCGGACTCCCTGAGTACTTCTGATGATGCCTCCGCCGGGAGAGTAAAATTCCATACAGTAATGTTGGCTCAGTCTGCCTATTACCTCCACCGGCCCAAAGACATCCAGGGTCTCGAAGTTCTCAAAGAGGATGATACTGAAGTTCATAGGGATTCCCCCCAGAATCTATAGTTCAATAGTAATACGGGTGCAGTGCTTTGCACAGAGTATAAGAATAAACCGGCAGGATAATTATCTAACCTTCCTGGAACAGTGTAGTTGACAGGTATCTCTCACCGGTATCTGGCAGCAATACAACAATGAGCTTTCCACTATTCTCCGGCCGTTTGGCCAGTTCGGCGGCGGCAAAGGCTGCTGCGCCTGAGGATATACCGACCAACAATCCTTCGGCTCTTCCCAGCAGTCTTGCAGCAGCAAAGGCGTCTTCATCACGTACCGGCAGGATCTCGTCAACAAATTCCGGTTTAAAATTGACCGGGACGAATCCGGCGCCGATACCCTGGAGACCATGCCTGCCGGCGTTACCTCCTGAAAGCACCGGAGACCCGGCTGGTTCAACGGCTATTATCCGTACTCCCGGCTTTTTAGATTTCAATGCCTCGCCTATACCGGAGATTGTTCCTCCGGTCCCGACACCAGCCACAAATATATCGACCTTACCAGCGGTATCGAGCCAGATTTCCTCGGCAGTAGTGGTTCTATGTGCTGCAGGATTGGCCGGATTCTCAAACTGATTGGGCATGAAAGCGTTTGGGATGGAACCGGTCAATTCGTGAGCTTTTTTGATCGCTCCCGGCATTCCTTCCGCACCTGGGGTAAGCACCAGATCAGCTCCCAGGGCTGTCATCAGCATCCGCCGTTCTATGCTCATGCTGTCCGGCATAACGATGATCAGGCGATAACCCAGAGCAGCAGTGGTAAGGGCGAGTCCTACACCGGTGTTCCCGCTGGTCGGCTCGATAATAACACTGTCAGGGCAGAGCAGGCCTTTATCGGCAGCATCTCTGATCATAGCATATCCGATGCGGTCCTTTACACTGCCGCCCGGGTTGAAATATTCGAGCTTGGCAACTATGCGGGCATCCAAACCCTGTTTTTGAACATAGTTATTCAGCTCTAAAAGCGGTGTCCTGCCGATCAATTCAGTAATATTACTGGCGATCTTCTCCATTGGTAATACCTCCGATCTCTTTGAGTGCCAGCAGGTATAGGCTGGGCAATGGTCTATATCGCATCAGGACAAGAAGTGATTGGTAATATTATAACCATTGTAATAACCTTGCGGGTGACAATTTAAAAGTATACCTGCAAAACACTATTATATTTATAGGAATTATAGTATTATCATTTTAGGATAGCAAGTTATTTTTGGATAAAACCAATGTGACCAAGGGAGGTTTCATATATGGACCTATCAGTAAAACGAAATGCAGAAGTATATTGCAGTGAATATATTCAAAGCAGGGAGGTATCGGTGGTACGAGAGGAGCCTTTAACGGTCTTTTTGAACAACGCCGAACTGGCTACCATGATATGCTCGCCCAGTTCTTATAAGGAATTGACAGTAGGGTTTCTCATCAGTGAAGGCCTGCTGCACAAACCGGAGGATCTGGCGGAGATTAGGCTGCAGGAAGAGATGGGGGTGATTTGGGTTGAAACCGCGGAACCGGTACCCCAGACCTCTAATTTTCTGCGGCGGCATATTGCCAGCTGCTGCGGCAAGGGGCGGGCCGGTCTTTATTTTATCAATGATGCCAGGCAATTGAAACCGGTAGCTTCGGATCAGAAATTCAAGGCCGATGATCTGTTACGGTTGATAGAATTACTGGATCGGGGATCGGACACCTTTAAGCTCACCGGGGGAGTGCACAGCGCAGCCCTGGGGGACGAAAAGGGTCTGGTCGCGATGTATGAGGATATCGGCCGGCATAACGCGGTTGACAAGGTGCTCGGCCATGCTTTTCTTAACCGGGTAGATACCAGCAATAAATGTTTGATACTTTCCGGCCGTATAGCCTCAGAGATACTAATAAAAGGAGCACGGGCCAATATACCCTTGATATTATCGCGTTCCGCCCCTACCGAGCTTACCCTGAAACTGGCTGATGAACTCGAAATCACCGTGGTCGGTTTTGCCCGTGGGGAAAGGCTTACCATCTATACAAACCCCGAAAGAGTGATATATTAAGCAAACAGGCAAAGGAATGAAAAAGGGACGGTCCTTTTGCCATGGTTTTAAGTGGAGGATACATGCAGAGGATATACATGGATCACAGTGCGACCACACCGGTGGCACCAGAAGTAGTATCGCTGATGACTGAGGTTATGAAGTCTGCCTGGGGCAACCCGTCCAGTCAGCATTTTTACGGCAGTGAATCCCGTCAGGTCTTGAATCGGGCCCGTAAAAAGGTGGCTGAGCTGATCGGGGCCAGCGATAGTGAAATAGTATTTACCAGTGGGGGGACTGAAGCCGACAACCTGGCCATTATCGGTACTGCTCTGGCTCGGCAGAGCCGGGGCCGTCACCTGATAACCTCGGTTGTCGAGCATCATGCGGTGTTAAATGCCTTTCATTATCTTGAAAAGAATGGTTTCGAGGTGACTCAGCTGCCGGTCAATGCCGTGGCCCAGGTCAGTGCGGAACAACTCAAACAGGCGATAAGAAAGGACACTACCTTGATCAGCATCATGCATGCCAATAATGAGGTGGGGAGCCTCCAACCGGTGGCTGAAATCGGGGAAATAGCAAGGGAATCGGGAATCGTATTTCATAGTGATGCCGTGCAAAGCGTCGGGCGGATGCCGGTGGATGTTCGGGATCTCAAGGTGGATCTCCTTTCTTTATCGGCCCACAAATTCTACGGCCCCAAGGGGATAGGAGCACTGTATGTCCGGACTGGCCTGGATCTGACCCCATTGATGCTGGGCGGGGGACAGGAGAAAGGTATGCGTTCCGGCACAGAGAATCTGCCCGGAATCGCGGGGTTGGGATTGGCTGCTCAGAAAGCGCGTGAAGAGATGCCCGCCCGGATGGAGCGGATGCAGCAGTTGGCTGAATACCTGATCCTGAGAATCACCGGGGAGATACCCCGGGCTTACCTGACCGGGCATCCCCGTATGAGAATACCCGGTCACACCAGTTTTGTATTCGGCAGTATCGATGGCACAGCCATATTGACCTTTTTAAATGAGAAGGGTATCGCCGCTTCCGGAGCCGCCGCCTGCAGCGCCAATTCATTTCAGGCCTCGCACGTATTGAAAGCCATGGGTATGAAGGATGAACTGGCTCACAGCGCCCTTCGCTTATCATTGGGCAAAGACAGTACCCGTGAAGAAGTTGACTATTTGATGGGGATTTTACCCAATCTGGTGGAACACCAAAGGTTGCTCTGGTCGTTGTAGCAAATGCAAGAAATCCTAATTATAGAATCTCTTTTCGAACGCCAGGCGGGAGCCTGGCGTTCCCAATTGGATCCTGGCCTGCCGGCCTCTATACTGGTTGACGAGCATTTAGCCGGTCTTGAATTAAGCACTGGTCCTTTCAGAAAAAAATCTTTATCTTTTGCTGCAACTATGTTTTAATATTATCATAATATGCGTATATACGAATATGCTGAATTAAGAATGCGGGGTATGCACATGCTGGAACAGATCGTAAAACAATTCAAGGCTTTGGGGGAACCTACCCGGTTAAAAATCGTCAAGCTCTTGCAGGATAAGGAACTATGCGTCTGTGAACTGGAAGCCCTGCTCGAGATGAACCAGCCGCGCATTTCCCAACATTTGAAAGTACTTAAAGAAGCCGGGCTGGTCAAAGAGCGCAAGATCAAGCAGTGGTCATATGTTTCATTAAACGCGCTTTTGTCTGACGGCAAGCTGAGCGGTTTCGAGCACTTCATGGGCACTCCCCTGGCGAATATAGAAGACCTTTCAGCAGAAAGCCAGCGCTTGCAGGTGTGGCAAGAGGTCAAATGTGCCATCGGCTGTTCGGAATGTGACTGCAAATAGGTATGGCTAAAAGAGAAAAGGGGGAAATACTATGGCTTTTCAGAAGATAGATATGCAAACACCCGTCTGCTGTGGTACGGCGCCGATGCAAAATACTATCGCTGATACTCACTTTATCATCGGCAGATTGGCGGTTAGCGGGGGAGAGGTGCCATTGGTGTCGACCCGGCTAAGCTGGCGGGATCATTGGGGAACCTTTAAGGCGCGCTGGGATATCAACCGTATGAACTATCTGGTGCAGCCCGGCTTATATGGAGTGGGAAATCCGACCCCGGATTCTCCGGTCCTGGTCAGCGCTAATTACAAGATGAGCTTTGATTATCTACGCCGGGAACTGTGCGGAATCGACGCCTGGATATTGGTTATCGACACCAAGGGCGTAAATGTGTGGTGCGCGGCCGGCAAGGGTACTTTTGGCACCGAGGAGATCGTAAGACGGATTGACCTGGTCAATCTGGCCGGGATAGTAGCACATAGAACCATTATTGTACCTCAGTTGGGTGCCCCCGGAGTGTCGGGCCACAAGGTGAAACAGCAGTCTGGCTTTAAGGTAGTTTATGGACCGGTAAGGGCAGCCGATCTTCCAGTATTCATCAAGTCCGGGATGAAGGCTAGTCCTGCCATGCGCCAGGTCAATTTTGACCTGGTCGATCGACTGGTACTGACTCCGGTCGAACTGGTGGGGGTCATCAGGCCGCTTTCCATAGCCGCTTTGTTGCTCTTGACTCTACAGGTGGCGGGATTCTTAACGGTCTCATGGGATATGGTCTATCCGTACCTGGGTGCCATTCTGACAGGGGCGGTAGGGGTACCCCTTTTGTTACCCATAATACCTGGCTGTTCATTTGCATGGAAAGGCTGGTTGTTGGGCGCCATCTGGGCCCTGCTGGTCATATGGCTGAACGGGTGGCAGTGGAGCGGCTGGGGTAATATTCTGCAGGCAGTTGGTTATCTGGGTATATTACCGGTGATATCTGCCTATCTAGCCCTCAATTTTACCGGTGCTTCTACCTATACCTCGCTATCTGGTGTACAGAAGGAGATGAAAACAGCCCTGCCGGCTATGGCCATAGTGTTTTGCCTGGGTATTGCCGCTTTTGGCGTTGTATGGATTGTTAAATAGAAGGATTGAGCTGGGAGGAATATATTATGAAGCTAAGGTATTTAAAGAACGTAGTGACCCTGAACCTGGATGCCAGTAAATGTACTTCCTGCGGTATATGTCTCGATGTATGCCCCCATGAGGTGCTGGCGGAATATGAGGGACGAGTCAGTATAAAGAATCGTGATGCCTGTATTGAATGCGGGGCCTGTGCGCTCAATTGTCCGTTCTCGGCTATTACCGTGCGGGCCGGAGTGGGCTGTGCGGCAGCTCTTATAAAGGCAAGCCTGACGGGAGGCGAAGCGACCTGCGGGTGCAGCGAGGGTGGTTGCTGTTAGTGTTAAGGAAGGGAAATAAAAATTTCTATCAATACACTAGTAAAACGATAGGGGTTATGATATATTAATCAACAGAGATAGCTATGAACCCTCCAGGGGTCGCCACGATTTACTGAGAACACGTAGCTGGGAGCAGCCTTTAAACCTAAGGACAGGTTCGAGCCCGTATTTTTCAAACTGATTGTTCCAATTGAAAGGTGAAATTAAATGACAATCCATGATTCTGATCTGGCGGAAAGAATAAACAAAAGCAAGAAAGAAAAAGGCATATATATCATCGCTCATTATTACCAGCGGGATGAGATCCAGGATATAGCTGATTTCATCGGTGACTCCTATGCTATGGCAGTCAATGCACGGAACTCGGACAGTGACATCATACTGGTGGCTGGGGTTGATTTTATGGCAGAAAGTGCGGCTATTCTTTGTCCGGGAAAGACTATCCTTTCTCCCGAACCGGCGGCTACCTGCCCTATGGCCAATAGCATACGGGTGGACGATATTTTGAGGTTCAGGCAAGAACACCCCGATGGCTTGGTAGTCAGCTACGTCAATACCCCGGCTGAGGTCAAGGCTTGCAGCGATATCTGCTGTACCTCGTCCAATGCGGAAAAGATATTGAAACAGTTGCCAGCCGACCGTCCAATATTCTTTATACCTGATCAGAACCTGGCCTCCAATGTTTCTGGTACCCTGGGCAGATCAGTAACTGCTTTTCCTTCCAGCTGTCCTATCCATGCAGCCTTGGCCCGGGAGGACATTATGGAGAAAAAGCAGAACCATCCAAATGCGGCTTTGCTGGTGCATCCCGAGTGTGATCCCGGGGTAGTCGAATTGGCGGATTACGTGGGGAGTACCGCCGGGATCCTGGATTATACCCGAAACTCACCGCTCCAGGAATTCATCATTGCGACTGAAAGCGGTATCAGACATGCGATATGGCAGGCCCGGCCTGAGGTCAGCCTTATTATGGCATCGGATGAAATGATTTGTCCGAATATGAAGAGTATAACCCTGGAAAAGATACTGTACTCCATAGAAAGCCTGACAACCGTCGTAACAGTACCGGAGGAGATCAGTAAAAAGGCGGTATTGGCTCTGGAGAAGATGATCGAATTAGCTAGTAACTAGTAAACTGATGAACACCGTTTTTTAACAATATCGTAGGGGCGGATTCTATATCCGCCCGGATGATCATGGAACGGGCGGATATAGAACCCGCCCCTACAAGGGTAATTCAGGTTGTTTGGCCTCATCCCGAGAAAATCTGTATTTATGCTTGGTAATTAATCCGAAAGCGGGGTATCATTGATGAAATTATCGACGAAAGGGCGTTACGGCCTGCGGGCGATGTTGGATATCGCCCAGAGCCAGGAAGACGGACCGGTGACCATTCATACCATTGCTCAGCGGCAGGATCTGTCCAGCCGGTATCTGGAGCAACTGCTGATCCCCCTTAAACAGGCCGGTCTGGTCAAGAGTGTCCGCGGCTCACAGGGAGGTTACGTACTGGGACGTACACCGGCCAACATAACGGTAGGTGATGTTATCCGGGTTTTAGAAGGCCCTATTGCTCCGGTGGAATGTGTCAATGAATTGAATCCCGATGATTGCGACCGCGCAGATTACTGCGTTACCAAGAAGATCTGGTCGCGACTGCGTGATTCGATAGTCGAGGTGCTGGATTCCTACACTCTGGAAGATCTCATGCAGGAAGCAGCTTCGATTGGGTCGCAAGCTATAACTATTGATAAAAAAGATCTATAGATATTTGTTACATGATCTGAATAATGGTTGAGTTCTGATTTTAAAAATATGAAAAAACAAGACTGCTTTATTTACGTCTACGCAATGAAATTCAGGAGGTGTTCATATGAAGACGATCTATATGGATCACAGTGCCACTACGCCAGTTGATCCCCGGGTTTTTGACGCCATAATACCCTACTATAACGATGTATTTGGTAATGCATCCAGTGTACACACCCCGGGACAGAAGGCCAGGCAGGCGGTGGAAGTTGCCAGGGACAAGGTGGCGGCCCTTATCAAGGCTGCTCCCCAGGAGATCATTTTTACCGCGGGGGGGACCGAGGCGGACAATCAGGCATTGATCGGCTATATGCAGGCTAACGCTCACCGGGGCAAACATATCATAACCTCGGCGATCGAACACCATGCGGTCTTGGATACCTGCGAGTACCTGCATAAACAGGGCTATAAATTAACGGTGCTGCCGGTTGACCAGCAGGGGGTAGTTGATCCTCGGTTGCTGAAGGATGCCATGCGGGAGGATACGGTCCTCGTCAGCATCATGCACGCAAATAATGAGATCGGGACCATTCAGCCGATCAAGGAGCTGGCTGCTATCGCTCACGAAGGAGGCGCCGTATTCCATACTGACGCCGTGCAGAGCTTCGGCAAACTGGATATAAATGTTCGCGACATGGGGATCGATATGCTGTCAGCTTCGGCTCACAAGCTCTACGGTCCGAAAGGGATCGGCTGCTTGTATGTGAACAAAAAGATCAAGTTGGCCAAACTGCTGCATGGTGGAGCCCAGGAGAGAAACCGGCGGGCGGGTACTGAAAACGTTCCTGCCATCGTTGGCTTTGGAGTTGCTGCTGAGCTGGCCGGGGAGCTCCGGCTGGAGTCAGAAGCCCGGCTTACCCAGATGGGACAGCGCCTGCAAAAAGGGATCCTTGAGCGGGTACCTCATTCAAGACTAACCGGCCATCCCACCCTCCGGCTGCCGGGCAGTGTCAGTGTTTGTTTTGAATTCGTGGAAGGCGAATCAGTCCTGTTGATGCTGGATAGTTATGGTATCGCTGCCTCCAGCGGGTCAGCCTGCACATCGGGGTCATTGGATCCTTCACATGTACTGCTGGCCATTGGACTGCCTCATGTTATTGCTCACGGTTCATTACGGCTCACTCTGGGCCATAATAATACCGATGAGGATGTCGACTACGTCCTGGATGTTATTCCACGGGTCGTGGAAGCTTTAAGAAAGATGTCGCCGCTATATAACGGTGCAGGAGGTGTGGCATAATGATGTACAGTCAGAAGGTGATGGACCATTTTATGAACCCGCGCAATACAGGCGAGATAGAGATGGCAGACGGGGTCGGCGAGGTAGGCAATCCGATCTGCGGAGATATCATGCATATAGAGATCAAGGTAGAGGGTAATGTTATTGAGGATGTAAAATTCAAGACCTTTGGCTGTGCGGCTGCCATTGCCACCAGCAGCATGGTGACCGAAATGGTCAAAGGCCGGACCCTGGAAGAGGCTGAAAGAATAACCAATCGAACGGTGGCTGAGGCTCTGGACGGTTTGCCCCCCGTTAAGATGCACTGTTCTAACCTGGCAGCCGATGCTCTGCACGAGGCCATCAAGGACTATATCAAACGCCAACAAGGCTGAGCAAAGGGTAGGTAACCCGTGGCAAAAGGACCGTGTCTTTGCCACGGTCAGGCTGTCAGGTGTCAGAACCAGCAAATTATTTATAACGAGGAGGATTTATATATCATGAGTGAAAGAGAATTCAAGTTTGACACTTTGCAGGTGCATGCCGGTCAGAAGCCTGATCCGGCTACTGGATCAAGAGCGGTTCCCATCTACCAAACTACATCCTATGTCTTCAATGATGTCGAACACGCGGCTAACCTGTTTGCCTTGAAGGAGAGCGGGAATATTTATACCCGCATTATGAACCCGACCACCGATGTATTCGAGCAGAGGATCGCCGCGCTGGAGGGAGGGGTTGCCGCACTGGGGGTGGCTTCCGGATCAGCGGCTATCACCTATGCGATCCTTAATCTGGCCGGCAGCGGGGATGAGATAGTTTCAGCCAGCACTCTTTATGGAGGTACTTATAACCTGTTCCGTTATACCCTGCCGCGTTATGGCATCGATACTGTTTTTGTTTATCCGGACGATCCCGGGAACTTCCGGGCGGCCATTAGCGGCAAGACCAAAGCATTGTATATCGAGTCGATAGGTAATCCCGGTATAAATATCATTGACATCGAGGCAGTAGCCCAAATAGCTCATGAAAACGGAATCCCCCTGATTGTCGACAACACCTTCGCCACACCCTATCTGCTGCGTCCGATCGAGTTTGGGGCAGATATAGTCGTGCACTCAGCCACCAAGTTTATTGGCGGACATGGTAGTTCCATCGGGGGCGTTATCATCGATTCCGGCGGGTTCGACTGGGCGGCCAGCGGCAAATTCCCCGGTCTGACTGAACCGGATGACAGTTATCATGGGGTAAGTTATACTCGTGATGTCGGGTCAGCAGCCTTTGTTACCAAGGCACGGGTACAATTGCTGCGAGATACCGGGGCTGCTTTGAGCCCATTCAACTCTTTTCTATTCCTGCAGGGGCTGGAAACTCTTTCACTGCGGGTCGAGCGGCATGTTGAAAACAGCAAAAAGATCGCCCGTTGGTTGGAGGGTAATCCCCTGATCTCATGGGTAAACTATCCGGGTCTGCCCGGTAACAAATACTATGGGCTGGCTCAAAAATATCTGCCCAAGGGCGCTGGTTCTATATTTACCTTTGGCATCAAGGGCGGTGTTGCAGCAGGCAAGAAATTTATTGACAGTCTGGAGATATTCTCGCTGCTGGCCAATGTGGCTGACGCCAAGTCGCTGGTGATCCATCCCGCCAGTACGACTCATGCCCAGCTTTCCCAGCAGGATCAGCTGGATGCCGGGGTAACCCCGGATATGATTCGCCTATCAATTGGGTTGGAGGATGTAGACGACCTGATCTGGGACCTGGACCAGGCTCTGAAAATAGCGGTCCTGGACTGATTTCACTCCATAGGGGGATAGTAAATGCCGATCATAATACCGGATAATCTTCCAGCCAGCAGTATCCTGCAGGGGGAAAACATATTTGTCATGCATGAAAAGCGGGCGGTGCAGCAGGATATCCGTCCGCTGAGGCTGGCTATACTTAACTTGATGCCTCTGAAAATAATCACTGAAACCCAGCTCTTAAGACTGCTGGGCAATTCTCCCCTGCAGGCGGAGATCACCCTGCTGCATCCGGAGAGTCATGATTCCAAAAACACTCCGGCTTCTCATCTGGACAATTTTTACACCACCTTTGCATCGGTGAGCGGCCAGATGTTTGACGGAATGATAATCACCGGTGCTCCGGTAGAACAGCTGGACTTCGAGCAATGGACCTATTGGGATGAGTTGTGTGAGATCATGGACTGGACCCGCAGTCATGTGTTTTCTACTATGCACATCTGTGTAGGAGCCCAGGCTGGCTTGTATTATCACTATGACGTGCCTAAATATGTTTTAAACCAGAAGGTGTTTGGAGTATTTCCTCACCGGATATGTAAGGTGGGCAGCCCGCTCCTGCGCGGCTTCGATGACGTTTTCTTCGTACCGCATTCCCGTTATGCGGAGACCAGGCGCGAGGATATAGAAAAAGTGCCTTATCTTGAACTCCTGGCTGAATCGGAAGAGGCGGGAGTGTATCTGGTAGCTACCCATGACGGGCGACAGGTGTTTGCTACCGGGCATTCTGAATACGATCCACTGACCCTGAAGGAAGAATATGACCGGGATATTGCCAAAGGGGACGATATAGCTCTTCCCATCAACTATTATCCCGATGATGATCCAGCCAAGCCGCCCAGGGTACAGTGGCGCAGTCACGCCAGCCTGTTATTCTCCAACTGGCTCAACTACTGCGTATATCAGGAAACTCCTTATGATTTGAAGGAATTGAAGCAGGGTAATATAGTTTTGCCTCATAAATAGTTTATGGGTTATTATAATATAGATCAATCTAACGGAGGCATTATGATGAGCGGTGAAGTACTGTCGGTAAACATTTCGGAAAAACGCGGAGAGAAGAAACATGATGTCGGAGAGGCCTACTTGACTGTGGGTTGCGGAATAGAAGCGGATGCCCATCATGGGACCTGGCACCGCCAGGTCAGTCTTTTATCATTGTCCAGTTTTGAAAAGATGCGGGCCATGGGCGCGGACGTGGTATATGGTGATTTTGCCGAGAATATAGCGGTCGGCGGCATAGACGTAGTCACCCTGCCGATCGGCACCAAACTGAAATTAGGTGAGGCTTTGGTAGAGGTGACCCAGATCGGCAAGGAATGCCACAACCAGGGATGCGCCATCAAGAAACAGGTAGGTACTTGTGTTATGCCCATTGAAGGCATCTTTGCGCGGGTCCTGGATTCAGGCTGGGTACGGAATGGTGACAAAATCGAAATAGTGGCAGGGGAGTAGGAGAAGTTAACCACAGATGGACACAGATGCCTTCGTCAGCACAGATGCACACGGATTATATCTTATAAGAGAATATTAATTCTTACCCTGAATATAAATCCCCGGTTCTTAGCTTAGGTTCCGGGGATTTTATTTAATTGTTAAACATCGTTAGTAGACCTCATGAAATCTTGGTTTAGGTCCGAATGCATGAGCTGCCTGTTTTAAAAAATCTGTGTTCATCTGTGAGGGCCGCAGGCCCATCTGCGTATATCTGTGTTAAATCCGTAACCCCCGTAACCTCTACCGGATCTTGAACTGTTCAACCAGAGCCTGCAGTTCTTCAGCACGGGCTTCCATCTTGCCCGATATCTCAGCGATCTCCATAGCTGAATTCGCAGCCTGTTCACTCCCCTGGGCTATCTCATCGGCACCGGTGGCAGATTGCATAACGATTGTGGCCGTTGCTGCCAGGGCCTTGTTGATCTCTTCCATTGAACTGCTGATCTGCTTTACATCTCTGCTGACGTGTTCAGCCAGGTTAACTATGATGTTACTGTCGTCCCGGTACTGCTTGCCGACTCTGGCCATATAGTCGTAATCCGGCAGGATGCGTTTGGTCAAGAAATTAAGCATAGTCTTGGTGTTGTCGACCAGATTGCCGATGGCTGTATGGACCTGGCTGGTAAGATTTTGAATATCTCCCACGCTTGCCGCAGAATCTTCAGCTAGCTGACGTACTTCGTCTGCTACCACGGCAAAACCGCGACCCTGTTCACCGGCTCGGGCTGCTTCAATGGCAGCATTCAGAGCCAGGAGGTTGGTCTGAGCGGCTATGCCAGCAATATTCTGAGCTAAGCCTGATATTTCCTCGACCACCTTGGAGTTTTCGATGGCTTCCTCTACCTGTTTTTGCATATCGATCACCAGCTGCCGGGCTGACTGTGATGCCTTGTTGGCACCATTCTGTACCTCTAACGCTCTCTTATCGATCTCGTCAGCCTTCTGGCGATCGGTTTCTGCTTCGTTATTGACGATATTGAGAGCAGCTCCGATCTCCTGGCCGGAGGCGGTAACTTCTTCAGTAGAAGCAGAAATGTCCTGCATTCCCGAGGCGATCTCCTGGGTAGAGGCCGAAACCTCTTCCATAGCAGAGGCGATATTGGTGGATGTCTCAGCCAATTGGCGGCTGAAGTCAGTAACCTTTGCCGAGGTGTTGCTGATATTGGTAATAGTATCTCTTAAACGACCGGTCATCTCCTGAAATGCACGCCCCAGTGCCCCCATCTCATCCTGGCGGTCCAGGAAGGCCGATTCGATATCCTGGGAAAAATCGCCACCGGCGATCGTGGAGGCATGGCCAACTACGAAAGTAAGTGCCTGGGTAAGGTGCTTAGCGGTATATATACTTGCTCCTAAACTCAGGACTGCGGCCAGAAGGATCAGGATGATCATATTGCGGACGGCGTTGGCCGAGGTTTCCCGGCTAGCTTCATTGATGTCCCGGGCTTGATCCTGATTGAATTTGGTGAGGTTTGTCATACTGGTTTCTGCTGCTTCACGGCTGTTTTTCAAATCGCCCAGGGCAAAACTGCGAACAACGATCGGGTCCTTCCCCTTTGTCAACATTTGCTTCAGGGTATCTATATTTTGACGGTATGTCTCAACGTCGCTCACCAACTGCTTGTAAAGTCGCTTATCTTCAGGGGTGAGCAGGCTCTCATCAGATCCATAGTTGTGAAGGACTTTGTCTATTACGGCAAAATTACGGTCCATATCAGCATAGGCATCCTGGACCTCCTGCGGGGACCAGGCCGCAGCTACCCGCCAGGTATCACCCCGGATGGCTTCCAGACTCCTATTACCGTCAGCCAATTCCTCCATAGGCAGGAGGTTGTTTTCATAGACCCAGTTCATCTTATCTACGATCTGATTCATATTCCGGTAGCCGACCCAACCTACCAGACCGATCATGATGGTCATAAATAAGAATACACTCAGCAGTTTACTGGTTGTTTTCATATTGGTAAACGAGAACATACTGTTACCTCCAATTTCAAGAGTATTTTCTAGAATGTACAGAGGTCGTCTTGAGCGATCATGGCATTTTAAGGCTTGGTATCAAGGGAGCTGAATATCCAATTTATAAATAAATACTAGCAATATATGCTAATAGTTACAAGACAATTCTGAAAACTATATCATGTGGAAAACAAACAAAAAAATAGGGCTGCCTGTTAAGGCAACCCTATTGATATTAGTAACGTTTATTCTGTGGGGATCCTCATTCCGTAGAAGGAGCGCCATACAAAGAATAGTGCAACCAGCAGGAAGGCACCGCCAACTACCGGAGCAATGCTCTTGAACTGTTCGGAAATGGCTATTTCCATGGCCAACAGACCGAACAGGGTGGTGAACTTGATGATGGGGTTCAATGCGACAGACGAAGTATCCTTGAAGGGATCGCCTACGGTGTCACCGACCACAGTAGCCTCATGCAGGGGAGTACCCTTTTCCTGCAGATCAACTTCAACGACCTTTTTGCCATTGTCCCAGCAGCCGCCGGCATTGGCCATAAAGACCGCCTGGAAGAGACCGAATACAGCGATCGAGATCAGGTAAGAGACGAACAGGGCAACTGATTGCTCGCCTTTTACAGGAGCGGCCAGGCAAGAGAAGGCCAGGGTAAAGGAAAATATAGCGATAAAGATATTGAACATACCTTCTTGAGCGTACTGGGTACATATCTTGACCACTTCTTTGGACTTTTCAGTAGCGGCCTTCTGGCTGGCGTTCTCATCCAGCTGGATATTCTTCTTGATATATTCCACCGCCCGGTAAGCGCCGGTGGTGACTGCCTGGGTGGAGGCGCCGGTAAACCAATAGACAACTGAACCGCCGGCGATCAAACCGAAGATGGTATAGGGATTCAACAGGGTAAGGATCGATTCCGGCTGAACACCGAGAACGTTCTTTATCAGCAGGATCAGCGAGAAGATCATGGTGGTGGCGCCGACTACCGCTGTACCGATCAGCACCGGCTTGGCGGTCGCCTTAAAGGTATTGCCCGCACCATCCTGAGCTTCAAGGTAGTGTTTGGCCTTGTCGAAGTCAGGCTTGAAGCCGAAATCCTTTTGGATCTGCTTTTCAATGCTAGGAACAGTC
Source organism: Deltaproteobacteria bacterium (assembly GCA_050258735.1). Lineage (GTDB taxonomy): Bacteria > Bacillota > Syntrophomonadia > Syntrophomonadales > Syntrophomonadaceae > Syntrophomonas_A. The sequence continues at coordinate 25,333 of JBLMZJ010000057.1, forward strand.
TCGATCAGGGACAATTCATAAATGGACTGGGCATTGTCAGTAACCGGCCCGTAGCTGTCAACAGCGATGGTGACCGGTCCCATACCCAGCATACCGAAGGCCACCAGGCCAAAGGCAAAGATGGAGGGATAGATCATGATATTGGCCAGACCAAATCCACTGGCATAATAGGCTGCAAACATCAACGCAAAGAAGACCATACCGATCCAGAAGGCGCTGAAGTTGCCGGCTACCAATCCGGACAGGATATTCAGAGAAGGTCCGCCCTCACGGGAAGCTTTTACTACTTCAGCCACATGCATGGAATTGGGGCTGGTGAATATTTTGGTGAATTCAGGGATTATAGCGGCTCCCAGGGTACCACAGCTGATGATGGTCGCCAGAACCAGCCACAGCTTGGAAAGTTCAGCGGGTACTCCATTGGAACCCGGCCCCAGCATATAATAGCTGACTGCGAAAGTCACAACTATTGAAAGTATGGAGGTGATCCATACCAGGCTGGTCAGGGGTTTTTCAAAATCAAAATCGTCAGTGTTTCCGAATCTAGCTTTACTTAAGCCTCTGTTGATCCAGAACGAGCCGATCGAGGTAATGATCATAAGTATGCGCATTACGAAGATCCAGGTGAGCAGGATCCCAGTGAGAGCCGGCTGCACAGCCAGGACGATGAAGGAAATCAAGGCTACACCGGTTACGCCGTAAGTTTCAAAACCATCGGCAGTGGGTCCAACACTGTCACCGGCATTATCACCGGTACAGTCAGCAATAACACCAGGATTACGCGGATCGTCTTCCTTGATGCCGAAAACGATCTTCATCAGGTCGGAACCGATATCAGCGATCTTGGTGAAGATACCGCCGGCGATACGCAGGGCACTGGCACCCAGTGATTCACCGACCGCGAAGCCGATGAAGCTGGCCCCGGCCAGATCACGGGGGACAAAGAGCAGGATGATGAGCATCATGATCAGTTCAACACAGACCAGCAGCACACCGATGCTCATTCCGGCGTCCAGAGCTATATTTAAGAGCTTCAGGGGTTTTCTTTCCAGTGCGGAGAAAGCAGTGCGGCTGTTGGCCAGGGTATTCATGCGGATGCCGTACCAGGCAACGCTGTAGGAACCCAAAATACCTATAACCGTCCAGGCCAGGATAAGGAGCACGCCGCTTACTGGTTTGTCCTGGAGGAAACCATAATAGAAGGCAACACAAAAGCCGATGAATGCAAATAAAATGCAGAGCAGTTTTCCCTGCTGCAGCAGGTAGGTTTTACAGGTCTCATAAATGGTGTTGGCTACGTCCAGCATGGACTGATGAGCCTCGTATTTGCTTACCTTTATAAACTGGTACAATCCGAAGAGCATACCCAAAGCGCAGACCACCAGTCCAAGGTACAACAGGTTATTCTGACCGGGCGTCAGGGTAGGAATCAGCAGATCGGCTTCACTGGCGGCAGCCATGACCGGCGTCAGCAGCAGCGCGATCAAAGCGAACAGGCCACTGGACATGAATCTGACCCAATTCTTAACGGGTGTCATTAAACAAATCACTTCCTTAAACAAATAAATCTTTTAATCAATTCCCCGCTGGCGGTCCATCTTCCGGGGCGGGATAAAAGACCCCATTGCCGTTTTTTACCCTCTCCCTGGGGATGGCGGTTTACCGGCGGAGAATTATTTGGTAAAACCAACACAAAATACAATTGTCATATAACAAGTATTTTATGCTTTTTTCCCCTCTTCATTCAGACCTCCTTTAGCACAAAAATAGACAGGCCCTCTTAAAGATTTAACAGAACCTGAACCATGAGTTTTATAAAGTGATATAAAAACATATTATACGTAATCAAATGAAATGGGAAACCGCATTTTTCTTTAAAATCGGGACTATTATTATGAAAATTAGTAACCAGAACTAAAAAGCTGGTATACAGGCTATCAGACAAGCTTTATTGAATCAAGACTTGACTTGTCAGCCCGCTTATGTAAAGCTAAAATCGCAGTAGATTCGAGTTGTTAATTTGATCTTCCCTCCTGTCCTTTGATCATTTCTATGAAATGATGAAGGATACGGGCCGTCAATCCCCAGATAACTTCACCTTCCCAGATATAGAAATACTGAGGCAGGATCCCCTGGCGGAACGGATAGTTCTTACCCTGAGGGATCAGTTCAAGCGGAAAGTCATCAGGAAAGCTTACCGACAAACTCATATGGTGTCTCAGGGGTTCATTCTCCATCAAATAACGAAGTGGTACACAGAATACTTTTTCCACCTCATCCGGGTTGGGGATCATGGTTTCAAGGTTATGGATGATAGCCAGGAAAGGTATGATAAGGATGCCAAACGGACTTACCATTATATCGAGCTCAGCCAGGACTTCCAGATCTTCCGGAGTCAGCCCCAGCTCCTCACAGGTCTCACGGATCGCGGTGTTCCTGGGCCCGCCGTCTTCAGGTTCACATCGTCCTCCCGGGAAACAGATCTCACCGGGTTGATTTGATAGGTTAATAGACCTTTTTTCAAAAAGAACCACAAATTCGTCACCCTGTTTGATCAACGGCAATATTACCGCTGTTTTGAAGTGTCTCCTGTGATCCAGTATCTTGGCTGAACGTTTATGCAGGGAACGTATCTTTTCTTCCAGCTGGTCCATGTTAACACCTCGAGATTCAGGATATTTTCAGATTTTACTATATCATCATAGTGTGACCACTTCAAGTGATCGGCCGGTACAAGCCCTCCAGGGACCAGAGTTCGGATTCTTTGGTGAAGAAGGGAGGATTTTTGTAGAAGGTTCCGAATTATTATTTAGAAACAAAGGAATAATGAACCAGAAGAAAAAATTAAAGGAGGCGGCACTATGGATATCATGGTCATTCTTATCGGGCATCGGGTGGAAAGTGCAGTGAAAGTCCAGAGTGTATTGACCGAGAACGGTGATATAATAAAGACTCGTCTGGGTATCAACCGTGAATTGAATAATGATAACGATGCTTCCGGGTTCGTTTTCCTGGAGCTCTGCGGGGAGGAAAGACGCATCAGGGAGATGTGCGAAGAGATCAATACCCTGAATGACGTAAAGGCTGAATGTTTGAGGATGGATCTTCCGGGGTGTTCATGTCAAAGCTAGTTGTTCGATAGTGAGTCAAGGGGACGGTCTTCTGACTCATAATGAGTCCGGGAACCGTCCCGAATTATGTAATACTAGTTATGGGGGTGGAGTAATTGAGTGAATTATCTCATCTCATGCAGACGATAAGGATCAAATCTATGGAAGTGCCAAACCGGTTGGTAATGCCACCCATGGGTACTGGTCTGGCTCATCGGGATGGCACGGTCAGCCAAGCCAATTTGGCTTACCTGGAACGGAGAGCCCGGGGAGGAGCCGGATTGATAATTACCGAGATCACCTCGGTACATCCGCGAGGCACAGCCGCTCCCGGAACGTTATGTGCCTATGACGATTTCTTCATTTCAGGTTTGGCCCAAATGGTTCAGGTCGTTCATGCCTGCGGAAGCAAGATCGCCATGCAGCTGCATCATGCCGGAAGGGAAAGTTTCTACCAATTGCAAAAGGGTCAGGCCTTGGGGCCCTCGGCAGTACCCAGTTACGTATATGGTATGAAACCAAACGAGATGAATGAAGATGATATAAATGAGGTGATCCAGGCTTTCGGAAGCGCAGCGCTGAGGGCTAGGAAGGCGGGCTTTGACGCTGTTGAACTGCATGCGGCTCATGGCTATTTGCTCATGCAGTTTCTGTCCGCTCATTCCAATCACCGAACCGATAAATACGGCGGGGACCTGGGACAGCGTGCTCGCTTCGTTGTAGAGTGCCTGCAGGAAGTAAGGAAACAAGTCGGGCTAGATTTCCCGATATCACTCCGGATTTCCGGGGAGGAGATGATCAAGAACGGTTATGGCATCGAAGATATGGTACATATCGTCCCTCAATTCATTGAAGTCGGTGCTGATATATTACACGTTTCCTTTGGGACTCACGGTACTCCGGGCGGGATGACCTGTGCTCCGATTGAATATCAGCCGGGCTTCAAGATCGGCCTTGCCCGCCTTATCAAGGAGGCAATCGATGTGCCGGTGATCGGGGTGGGCAGATTTACCGACCCCGCCGCGGCGGATGAAGTAATTAAACGTGGGGATGCTGACATGATCGCGGTAGGTCGTCAGCACCTTTGTGATCCAGATTTTCTTGTCAACGCACTAAATGGCAGAAGCGGATCTACGCTTACCTGTCTTGCCTGTAATCAAGGCTGTATAGAGCGCCTGGCTTTTGAGCAGAAGAGTGTTCGTTGCGCCATCAATCCCGAGACTGGACAGGAACTTATCTACCCCCGGGAAGTGGCTTCCAATAAACGCCGGGTCTGGGTGATAGGCGGCGGCCCGGCCGGACTGACAGCAGCTTCTGAAGCGGCTCGGCTGGGCCATGAGGTGACCTTGTTCGAGAAGAGTGAACAGGTAGGCGGCCAGGTCCTGCTAGCTGCCCGGGCACCCTTCAAGGAACCCTATGGACGCTTCATTGAACAATTAGCAGCCCGTGCCCGGGAAAACGGTGCCGTGATCAAAACCAGCTCTGAGGTGAAAGAAGCGGATTTCGATCCGCAGTCGGTTGATATGATCATACTGGCCAGTGGAGGCCAAAATATAAAATTGGACTTGCCCGGAGCAGATCTTCCCCTGGTACGTGATGCATGGGAGTTGCTGAGGGGTGAAGTCCCGGTAGGCGACCAGGTGGTAGTGATCGGCGGAGGCCTCATCGGGATGGAGGCCGCTGATTATCTTTATGCTCACGGAGCCGGAGAGATAATGGTGATCGAAGCCCAGGCACAATCTCCGGTATCGACACTCACTTCGCACGGCTATATGTTACATAAGCGTTTGCGTCAGGCAGGGTTCAGAATGGCTGCAGACACCATGGTCAAAGGAATTGAAAGCAATGCTGTAGTGATCGAACGAGATGGCAAGGAAGAGAAAATACCCGTAGATCAGGTGGTAGTTGCTGCAGGTACCCGGCCGGTCAATAGTTTGAAGGCCACCGCGGAAGCCAGGGGTATAAACTGCACGGTGGTAGGCGATGCGGCAGTCACCCGCAGAATAATTGAAGCGGTTGAGGAAGGTGCCCGAGCCGCCTGGGAGATTTCCTGAACAAGCCGCGTTTATAAAGGAGAAACCGGTGAAAGCACATGAAAAACGCCTGTTAAACAGGCTTTTCCCCGATATGTATGTTGAAACCATACTTGATGTTCCGCTTGATGAATTGATGGTAAGGGGTATAAAGGCTTTTATCATTGATCTGGATAATACCACGACACACTGGAACAGCAATTATCTGTCTACCGAAGTACAGGAATGGTTTGCCCGTCTCAGGACACTGGAACTGAAAGCGTGTTTCCTTTCTAACAACGGGGAACAACGGGTTATGGCCGTGGCAGGCAGCCTGGATGTACCATATGTATTTCGGGCCCAGAAGCCTCGCCGGGGCGGTTACCGGCAGGCTATGGAGGTCATGGGATCGGACATCGCTTCAACTGCGGTGATCGGAGACCAGATCTATACTGATATTCTGGGAGGCAACCGTACAGGTCTGTTTACTATACTGGTCAAACCGATACATACTCGTGAATTTATGGGTACCAAGATATCACGTATGTTCGAAAGACCAGTACTGTGGCGGATCCACCGCAAGCAGGACCGTTTAAAAAATGGGTGAGAAAAGAATGGAAATAAACACTGGAACAAAGGTATTGGGTTTGCTGGGCAATCCCCTTGGACATAGCCTATCACCTTTGATGCATAACGCAGTTTTCCTCAGCATGGGCTTAAACTGTGTCTATCTCCCTTTTCAGGTGCCTCAGGATCATTTAGCCGTAGCAGTGGCGGGAATTCGCGCATTGAACCTCACCGGGGTGAATGTTACTATTCCTTTCAAGGAGGCCGTGATCCCTTATCTGGATGAATTGTCCCCGACTGCAGAGGATTGTGGGGCAGTAAATGTAATCAAGAACGATAACGGCCGCCTGATAGGTCATAACACTGATGGCACAGGTTTTATCGCCGCCTTGCGGGAGGAGGCGGTAACGATCGAGGGAAGCCGGGTTTTATTTATTGGGGCGGGTGGTGCCGCACGGTCGCTGGCCATGGTCTTGGGTCAGGAGAGGGTGTCTCATATCGATTTCCTGGATACGGACTACGAACGCGCACGTTCCTTGTCAGAAATCGTAGGTGAAAAAGGCCATAGTACCGTGTTTGCTGCCTTGATGAATGAAGTGAGTTTCCGGGAGATCAGTGCCGGAGCTGACATTATCGTAAATTGTTCACCGGTGGGGATGTACCCTCATGTTGATCGGTCACCGGTACTCGATCTTGAAATGCTGGATACCAGGACTGTTTTATGCGATATTATTTATAATCCGATAAAGACCAGGTTCCTGGAGATGGGCCAGGCAAAAGGATTAAAAATCATTAATGGTCTGGGTATGTTCGTAAATCAGGGGGCATTTACCCTGGATATCCTGCTGGGAATCGACTCGGACCGGGAATATATGAAAAGTATCCTTAAACAGCAACTGGGTAAGGGATCATGGTAGTAACTGGAGGCCGGAACCAAAGAGGTTTTACATTGATTGAACTGATGACTTTCCTGGGTTTGATCGCATTGGCCCTGCTGATAGCCACTCCTGGCCTGGGCGGGCTTATGGAACGGTTCAAACTTGAGGCCGATGCCCGTCAGCTGGCCTGGATTTTCAGACAGGCCCGCCAGGATGCAGTGATCAAGGGAAAACCACAGACGATTTTCATTTACATGGAAAGCGAAGAATACCGGTGGTATTCTGAAGGGAAATTCCGCGAATATCATACCAGTAAGGGCATCGACATCGTCACGGCCAACTATTCATCATTTACACCGGGTGGCCCCCCGGCTTGTTCTTTTAATACTACCGGAGTACCCGGACATGCCGGGACAGCGGTACTCAGAAACCAACGGGGCGAGACCAGGTATATAATTGTCAGTGCAATAATAGGAAGGGTGCGGGTTTCCCGAACTCCGCCCACCAGTTGGACAGTCAGTGATACATATTAATGATTTAAGGGGAGGATAACGTCAGTGCTCAAGTATGTCACCGCCGGTGAATCTCATGGCAAGGGTCTGGTAGGAGTTATTGAAGGACTGCCAGCCGGTATACCGGTCAGCGAAGAATACATCAATGAACAACTGGCCCGGCGACAAAAGGGATATGGCCGCGGCGGACGCATGAAGATCGAAACTGACCGCGCAGAGATAATTTCAGGAGTCAGGGGAGGACTCACCCTGGGCAGCCCGCTCAGTTTTATCATTTATAATCGCGATTATGAGAACTGGGAGGGGATCATGTCTCCCGGTAAGTGTGAGCGCATAGAGGAACGGTCGGTTCACCGGCCGCGTCCAGGGCACGCCGACCTGGCAGGAGCTATGAAGTACAACCACCAGGACATGCGCAACATTCTGGAAAGGGCCAGCGCCCGGGAAACCGCAGCCAGGGTAGCCGTGGGGGCCGTTTGCAGTCAACTCCTGCAGATATTTGACATATACATCTATAGTCAGGTATTGTCGATCGGCAGTGTACAGGCGGCACCTAATGTGGTGGATGCGGCCAATTTCAAGGAGATCTTTAGCTTGATCGAAGCATCGCCGGTACGGTGCGCGGACGCCGCGACGGGGGAAGCCATGATGGCTTTGATCGACCAGGCCAAACAAGAAGGCGAGTCATTGGGGGGGAGCTTCGAATTGGGAGCGCTGGGGGTGCCACCAGGGCTGGGCAGTCACGTCAGCTGGGAGGCAAAACTCGATGGCCGCATAGCCGGGGCTTTGATGAGCATACCGGCCATAAAGGCTGTAGAGATAGGTGACGGTTTGGCGAATGCAGCACGTCCTGGTTCACAGGTCCACGACCAGATTTTCCTTAATGATGAACGGCGGATCTATCACCAGTCCAACCGGGCCGGTGGCCTGGAGGGTGGTATAACCAACGGTGAAACAATCTGGGCCCGGGCTTATATGAAGCCGATACCCACTTTGTATAAGCCTCTGCAAACGGTAAATACCCGCGAATGGCAGGAGGAAAAGGCGGTGGTCGAGCGTTCCGATATTTGCGCGGTACCTGCCGCAGCTGTGGTAGGAGAGGCTATGCTGGCGTTTGTAATGGCTCAGGCATCCCTGGAAAAGTTCGGGTCGGACAACGTGGCCGAGATCAGGGAATCATTTCTTAGGTACCACGACTATCTGAAAAAGGTGTGGCAATGGGAAAAAAGAACATCGTTTTAGTGGGCTTTATGGGCACGGGCAAGAGTACTGTAGGATGGCGTTTGGCTCAGAAGCTTCACATGGAGTTCATCGATATGGACAAGGAGATCGAAAGGATCACCGGCCTTAGCGTTAGTGACTTGTTCAGGCGTCACGGGGAGGTCCGCTTCCGTTCGGAGGAAAGGGTCCTGGCCGCCAAACTTGCCCAGAGAGGAAATCTGGTCATTGCGACCGGCGGAGGGGTGGTCCTCCATGAAGAAAACATAAGAGCCCTGGGAAGCAGTGGCACCATAATTCGCCTGGAAGCCTCGCCGGCTGAGATCCTGACTCGTGTTAATCGGAAAAAGGGCACCCGCCCTTTATTGAATAAGACTATGAGTGCAGAAGACATTGCTGATTTATTGGATAAACGTGAACCACTTTATGCCTGTGCCAAATACCGGATACATACGAGCGGTAAGGATGTGGAAGAGGTGGTAAACGAGATCACTGATCTGCTCAAGCAGGAAGAAAGGTGAGAAAGATGCTGGAATTAGCGGTCGAACTGGGTGAACGCAGTTATAATATTTCGATAGCCAACAACCTATTACCGGCATGTGGCAGATTGGCCCGGGGTTTCAACAAGAATGAGAAAGCCCTGCTGGTGAGTAATCCTACCGTATTCTCCTTGTATGGGGATGCCGTGGCCGATGCCCTTGATTCCGCTGGATTTGAAATAACCGTGGCATTGATGCCGGACGGCGAAGAGTATAAGAACCTGGAGATCGCCAGCGAGGTCCTGGATGCGGCGGTAGAGGCCCGCCTGGAGAGGGGAAGCCTGCTCTTTGCTCTGGGAGGCGGGGTGGTCGGAGATTTGGCTGGTTTTGTTGCGGCAATTTACCAGCGCGGTATCGATTTTATCCACATCCCCACCACTCTCCTGGCACAGGTCGACAGCAGTGTTGGCGGCAAAGTAGCGGTCAACCATCCCCAGGGGAAAAACCTTATCGGTGCTTTTCACCAGCCCAAGGCGGTGATAATAGATCCTCTGACCCTGAATACCCTTGAAGATAGGGATTACTTGAGCGGTTTGGGCGAGGTCGTTAAGTACGGCATAATATATGATAAACAATTCTTTGAGTTTCTGGAGGATAATGCCGCACCAATATCCGATCGGGATGATGATATCATTGCCCGGCTGATTTACCATTCCTGCCGTATCAAAAGCGAGATCGTGGCTCAGGATGAACGGGAGGCCGGCCTGCGGGCCATCCTCAACCTGGGACATACTTTTGGACATGCCGTAGAGACGCTGAGCGGATACGGCAGCTGCAAACACGGTGAAGCAGTGGTGATGGGTACCCGTGCTTCAGCACATCTGGCCGCAGACCTTGGATATATCTCAGAGGATGAAAGGCAAAGGATCATTAGGCTGTATCAAAAACTAAAACTGGATTTCCTGTTTCCCGAATTGGATCCCGAACAGGTTTATCAGTCCATGTTGGGGGATAAGAAAGTAAACGGACGAAAACTGAGATTGGTATTGCCCCTGGGGATAGGGCGATATGTGATAATTGACGATCCGGGAAAGGATAAGCTGGCCCTGGCGGCCACCAAAGCCCAGCAAGATTAAGGAGGTGAATCGTATGAACCTCAAAGAAGCCCTGGAAATTGCGCTCAAAGATGAGGCCGAGGCCGTAAAGTTTTATAAAGAATTGGTCGGTAAAGCTGAAGATCCTGAAACCAGAGTTATGCTGGAACAGATCGCCCGGGAAGAGGAAGGGCATTTCAAGCGCATCAGCGATCGGTTGAAAGCAATCAAACTGCTGGGTTAGGTCAGTGAGCGGCAGCGCCGCCGTGACCTGCAAACATAATGCTTCCCACGATCACCAGAGCCAGGATAAGCATCAGGGGGATAGCAGCAAGGATCAGCTTGCGGCGTACATGTTTTTCCCCTTGAGCATATTCAGCGATCAGATGGGTGACCCAGACCGTGTTTCCCGAGAACAGCAGCACTACGAGGAACTGAATCCATTTTGGTATGGCTGCATAAGCCCCTTCATTCAAGTGCGACCATAGAGTATGGCTGTAATAGGCCAGTACGATGAATTCAATCAAGCCAGCAGCGTACTGGTAGACCAGGCTTTGCTTTTGCATAGCGGTATTGACTTCCAACAAACCTCTGATTTCTTCCTGGGTAGCGATATTGGTACGACTGTTTATAATGTCTATCTTGCTCTGTACTACTTCAATAGCTGCCCGATAGTTTTCTAGTACCATTTTCAATTCGTTAAGGGTATTATGTAGATTTTCGAGGCGCTGCTGGTAACTCCCGGTCAATTGGTCCAACAGCGCGGGAGGCAATTCCAGACCCGGCTCATGTCGGAATTGTCTTTCCAATGTGGCGAGCTGGGATTCCAGGCGTTTGATGCCATCAATAATCAGATTATGGTCTCCGGCCAACATTCCGTAAGCGGTAGATAAGCCCTCAATTTCTTTTTCCAATTCTTCGGTGACCGTTAGGGTCGCCTGGGTCATCACCAATTTTGCATGCAGGATGCCGATAAGCTTGCGATCCAATTCATCCTTTTCCTGACGTATAGCCATATCCCGGTCGTGCAGCAGGCCGTCCAACACGTGCAGTTGAATGATATTACCGTGTAATAATGGCAGACGGCGGAAGAGGAATTGTGTCGAATGCTGTTCAGGTTCCTCCAGTCCGCACAGGTACCAGGTCTCACCCCGTGTCCAATTATTCGACAAGTTAACAATAGTTCCCCGGGACATAGGTATGGTGGTGGGATCCTGGCAAGATACCAGGGTACAGGCTTGTTCAAAAAGATCTTCCCAGGGCTGCCCAATTCCGCAAAGAACCGTGAGTTTCCCCATGAAGTCGTCAGCATTAAAACCGGCCTGGGTCTCCCATGCATCTAGCTGGCCGGTTTGGGCTGGCCAGTCAGAGGGATTCCCGCTGAGTCTTATAGCCAGTGCTGTCAACTTGCTGTTTTGGCAGGGAACATGATAAAAAATGGGATCATTATCGGCCAGTCGAGCATGGATATTTTGTTCACAGGAGATTATGGAATGGGAATCCCATTCATTTATCAGGTTTTGCAGAGAATCGGCCTCGTCATCAAGAAAGAAATAATAACGCAGGATAAAACTGGTCAGGATAGCAACCACCGCCTTTCGAGTGCAATAGGTAACGAATTGTATAAATATATAGGACCATGATAAATTTGGCAATATAGGTTGATACTACTCAGGGACCATTGTACAATAAATAGTATACTTCAGCATCATTTTTTCTGACAATTTATCATATATTGTACTGCTATTACAATAGCGTGGACCGAGGAGAAAACGACATGGCTATGCAACGTAAAAGGATGGGAGACCTACTATCCGATCTCGGTATTTTAAGTCAGGAGCAGCTTGACTCTGCTCTGGCCGAACAGGGCAAAACCGGGGACAAACTCGGACAGATCCTGGTCAGGAAGGGGTATATCACCGAGCAGCAGTTATTGGAGATCCTGGAATATACCCTCGGCATTCCCCAGGTGCAGATCAGCAAACTGCAGATCGATCCTGAAGCTGTCCAATTGTTGTCTCCCCAGTTGATTCGCCTTCATAAGGTACTTCCGATATCCCGCCAGCGTAATTCATTGACTGTGGCTATGGCTGATCCATTGAACCAAAGGGCAATAGACGATATGCGCATGGCCTGCGCTCTGGACATAATACCGGTTCTGGCCAGTGAAAGAGATCTGGAAGCTGCTATCAGGCAGCACCTGGCATTTCGTCTCGATCCGAACATGGAGAGGATCCTCCAGGATATGAATCAGGAAAGCCGTAGCCTGCAATCTATCAAGCAGGTACAGGCAGTCAAGGTGGAAGACGAAGCCCCGATCATCCGTATGGTCAATTCCATTATCAGTCAAGCGGTAAGTGGGCGTACCAGTGATATCCATATCGAGCCCCAGGAAAGAGAGACCCGGGTCAGGTTCAGGATCGACGGTGAACTATATGAAGTGCTTACCCTACCCCTAAATACCCTGGGAGCGGTAGTATCTCGTCTAAAGATCATGGCCGGAATGGATATTGCCGAGAAGAGGCTGCCCCAGGACGGACGGTTTCGCATGACGGTCGAAGGACGGGAAATCGATTTTCGAGTTTCCTCACTTCCGACCAACCACGGTGAGAAAATTGTCATGCGTATCCTGGACCGGCATGCAGCATTAGCTCGATTGGATCAATTGGGACTCAGTCATGAGAACCTGGAGAAACTCATGAACCTGGGCCGCCGTCCCCATGGACTGGTCGTGGTGACTGGTCCCACCGGTTCCGGTAAGACTACCACTCTGTATTCATTACTGAATGAGATCAACTCCGCCGATAAGAATATTATTACTCTGGAAGATCCCATCGAATATTCACTGCCTGGAATAAACCAGGTTCAGACCAATGTCAAAGCGGGACTCACCTTCGCCAGCGGATTGAGGTCAGTATTACGTCAGGACCCCGACGTTATAATGGTGGGAGAAGTACGAGACGGGGAAACTGCCCGGCTGGCAGTACAGGCAGCGCTTACCGGACATCTGGTGTTGACTACCCTGCATACAAACAGCGCATCGGGAGCCCCGGCTCGTTTTAACGATATGGGGATCGAGGATTTCTTGCTGGCCTCATCCCTGGCCGGAGTAGTTTCACAAAGACTGGTAAGAAAACTATGCCCCAATTGCCGGCAGCCATATACTCTGGATGAGGATGCTGCTAACCGGCTGAACATCCCCCATGAGGCCGGCAACTGCTTCTACCGGGCCAACGGATGTAATACCTGCCGGCAACTGGGTTATCAAGGCCGGTTGGCTATACACGAGATCATGGTTACCGGTCCTGATACCAGGATGATCATAGCGCGAGGGGATAATTCAGAGATCTTAATCGAAAAATCTGCAACTCACGAAGGGATGATACCCATCCGGGATGATGGCATCGCCAAAGCCAGGCAGGGATTGACCTCGCTCGAAGAAATAATGAAGGTAGTCTTATTGGGGGGGTAGATTAATGGCCAACGTCAGTGCAATCGATGTTGTTAAAAAGGGAGTAGAATTAGGAGCATCCGACATTCATCTGACTGTCTTCAGACCACCGTTGTTCAGGCTCAACGGCCGGATAAATCCTGCCCCGGATTTTGATATGTTAAATGCTGAGGATACCATGAGGCTGGGTGAAGAACTCATCCCCAATGAAAAGGTGCGGCGCCAGTTGGAGGAAAATGGGCAAGCTGATTTCTCCAGTGCCTTTCCCGGGGTCGGCCGGGTCCGGGTCAATCTATATGTTCAGCGGGGCTCATGGGCAGCCGCGCTTCGTCTGATCCCTGTTAACGTTCCTGAACTCAGCACGTTGAACCTTCCGCCGATAATAGCCGATCTGGCCCAGAAGGAAAGCGGCCTGGTCCTGGTGACCGGGGTCACCGGCAGCGGGAAATCGACTACCCTGGCAGCAATGATAAACCTGCTGAACCATACCCGTAATGCCAATATATTGACACTGGAGGATCCTATAGAGTATTTGCACCGACATGGCACCTGTATAATAAACCAACGTGAGATAGGTACCGATACCGCAAGTTTTGCCCTGGCCCTCAGGGCAGCGCTCCGGCAGGACCCGGATGTCATTCTGGTCGGCGAGATGCGCGATCTGGAGACTATTTCTACTGCCCTTACAGCAGCGGAAACCGGACATCTGGTTTTTGCGACTCTCCACTCGGGCAGTGCAGCCCAGACGGTAGAGCGTGTAGTTGATGTATTCCCGCCCCATCAGCAGGGGCAGGTCCGTATACAATTGGCCAACTGTCTGCAAGGTATCATTACCCAGCAGCTAGTACCAAAAGCAGACGGCTCCGGCCGTGTGTGTGCAACTGAAATACTGGTGGCTACTCCTGCCATAAGAAATCTAATACGGGAGAATAAGGTGCATCAGATAGTGTCATCCATACAGACCGGCAGCGGTATGGGGATGATGACCATGGAGAAATCCTTAAAGACTCTGTATCAAAGAGGCCTGATATCTTTGGAGGAGGCCAACAAGAGATCGAACAGCTCTGAACTATAGAGCCGGGATGATGCTGAAAAGGGAGTGATGGACCTGGAATTCGCCTACAAGGTAAGGGACCGGCAGGGAAACATAAGCAAGGGTAAGTTGGAAGCAGAGGACAGAAATACGGTCATTGCCAGCCTGGTCAACCAGCAATACTATATACTTTCCCTTGAGCAATCACAACCAAGAAAGGAAATATCCCTGAACTCCGGAATGGTAAAGGTGAAGATCCGGGACCTGGTAATAATGACCCGCCAACTGGCCACCATGTTGGCAGCTGGTCTGCCCATCCTCAGATCTTTGAGCATCCTCACCGAACAGGCCAGCAATAAAAAACTGAAGAATGCCCTGGTAATGGTACATGAAGATATTCAAGAAGGGGGAGCCCTCTGGCAGGCCTTGTCCAAGCATCCAGATATTTTTTCCCCAATATTCATCAATATGATCCGGGCTGGTGAACTGGGCGGCGTAATGGAACCTATCCTGGAGCGGCTCAGTGAACACCTTGAACGCGAGCAGGAGATCAACGCTAAAATCAAATCGGCGTCCATCTACCCCAGTATCATTCTTTGTCTGGCTATTATCATGGTTTTTGGCATTATAGTTTTTGTTATGCCGACCTTTGTAGAGATGTTTCAGGACAGCGGCGTCACGCTTCCGGCTCCGACCCGTGCCTTACTGGCAGCAAGTAATTTTCTAAGGAATGATTGGTATTATTTATTTGCTGGTATCGCAGCTTTGGTCTATATGCTGAAACGTATCGGAAAGACCCCCGGTGGAAGGTATTTTTATGATAACTTTTACATTCATCTGCCGGTAGCGGGACATACCATTTCTCAGTTGGCCGTCGCTCGTTTTGCCCGTACCATGGGTACCCTGGTGAAATCAGGCATTCCTATCCTGCAGGCTCTCGAGGTGGTCCAGGATGTGGTGGGTAATGCTGTGGTCAGCCGGGCTATTGGCGAAGCGCGGGAGAGTATCAAAGAAGGTGACCCCATCAGTGTACCCCTTCAGGCAACGGGGATCTTCGACCCCATGGTAGTACAGATGATCGCGGTAGGGGAAGAGACCGGGTCCCTGGATGAAATGCTGGTCAGTATGGCCGAGTATTTTGACCGTGAAATCATGTATATGATAGATTCCCTGATGGCGGTTGTAGAACCAATGCTCATTTTATTGGTTGCCATACTGGTTGGTGGGATCGTAGTGGCGACATTGATGCCTATTTTTGACATTGCCAGTACGGTTGCTTAAATAAATCTTAAAAGGAGTAAAAACGGGAAAGGAGAGTGAGATAAAAACGTTATTCCCGCTTAATTTGTGTAGAATTCATTTAGGGGAGGTTATTAGATGTTAATTAGATTAAGAGAAATGATGAAGAGAGAGAAGGGGCAGAAGGGCTTTACCCTGGTTGAGTTGATAATCGTCATGGCCATCCTGGCCATCCTGGCCGCACTGGCTGTACCCAAGTTTAGTAGTGTCCTATCCAACGCGAAAGGTAAAGCACGGTTACAGAATCATGAAATGATTTTGAATGCTGCCGACCTTTATGTTACGAGCGAGACTAATAATGATAGTGGGTTTGAAACTGACTTGAATCAAGAAATTGATGAAACATGTCCTTTGATTGAGAAAGGTTATCTGAAAAAGGTTCCTAAAGACCCGATTAATAACGACAATTATCATCTTAACGTTGATGTAGTCAGCGGCGCTATAACTACTGGTACTGTGACTGAATAATTAATTATATTGGTTGTCTCGATCAGGCTATCGGTTTTTGATTTAAAAACTGGTAGCCTCAATTTCATTGTTTCAGGAGTGCAAGTATTGGTATGGTGGTTCAACCGCAAAAGGTTTTGTTCGCGCGAGCAGTATTCATGACGGTAATGGTCATATTTGTCGCTGTTATCCCTTGGATAGTTCGTCTGAAAATTTGTCCGATCGATAATAACATCGTATCGTTCTGGTCTGGGCTTCAATCGGTTAACGACTTCTACAGCTATTACAAGAGTATATTCGTGGTGATTGCCGGTGTCCTAGCGCTTATGGCCTTGGGTATGGCCCTGTTTAAATCAAATATGGTTTTGACCAACACCCGGCTCTATAAACCTTTATCTGTTTATACATTGTTAATTGTGGCTTCTAGCTTATGTTCTTATTATCCAAAGGTAGCCTGGCTAGGGGGGCCCGAAAGGTGCGAAGGTACTCTGGTCTTACTCGCTTACCTGGCCATCTGTTTTGTCAGTATCAATATGTTAACGAATAAAAGTCAGATCCGGATCATAGCTATTGCTTTTCTGATATCTTCCACTTTGTTAGGCATCCTGGGGATCAATCAGTACTATGGTTTTAACCTGATCTCATCCTGGGTAGGACAGAACCTCATAATACCCGCCGGTATGCACTATAAACCTTTATCGAGCATACCAGGTCACGCAGTATACGCAACTCTATACAATCCCAATTTTGCAGGTATGTACTTTGCTATGGTCTTCACCTTTGCTATGGTATGGTTTTTCTGCACAAACAAGACCAGACATCAATTTATGGCGGGTGCGGCATGCTGTATAGCATTTGCCAGTCTGCTGGGTACTTCAGCCAGGGGAGCCTGGATAGGAACGTTTTTATCCCTGGCATTGGCAGTGTGGCTTTTGCGAAGGAGCATTGTTCAAAAACGATTACCAACCCTGCTGATCACTTTAAGCTTGCTGGTTACATATTTGATCATGAACCTGGGAGGACAGGACAATTTAAGCGACCGGGTTGGTTCAATAGGAAATGAGATGAACAATTCCGATTCAGATTACCAGTTATGGACCCCGCGGCCGGCCGATAACGGAGCCATACACGGGGAATATGATGGTGTAGAAGTATGGATGGACAAAAAAAGACTGATCCTGCAAGCTGATGAGAGGCCACCGTTAAAACTATGTCTGAAAGATGGAAGGGTAAGTTTTTTCGATTGCCATAATAAGAAAATCGCATTGGGTGCGGATAAGCAAAAAAACTGGTACCTGCGGGACTCTAAATATAGTGAGTACGCGATAAAAATGAAAAAAGATCTATTGTATATCAAGGTAGGCGAGGTCGCTCTGCCAACCCTTTGGATCATCAACAATAATGATCTGTGGTTTAAGTCAGAAATGACTGCGTTGATAACAGATATCCAGAGTCATAACCAGACCCTTGTCCTGAAGAATGAGGACAATGAATCGCTTAATGTAAGACTGGAAAAGGGAAAGGTAGTTTGCTCAGACCGGGATGGAGGTGTTTTACCTTTACAACGGATCCAGGGGAAGAATTGTTATTTGATAGCAGATTCGCGTTTTGTTGACTACCTTTTGGTTCAAAAGAACAACATCCTGCTTATTGATAAGGGTGGCAAGAGGATCCGTTTTGTCTTTACCGATCAGGGTGTTTTCAACCTGGATATTTTCGGTCGCAAAATACCGGTCAGAATGGCGCCCAGTATAGGATTCAAGGGGAGGGAGACCATGTTTTCATCCCGGGGTTATATTTGGTCCAGGACCTTTCCTCTGCTGAGTGATGCCATATGGCTAGGGCACGGCCCGGATACGTTTTTTGCTTACTTCCCGCAAAACGATCATATCGGAAAATATGTTTTTCTCTATTCTGCCGAGGCAATAGTAGATAAACCCCACAACCTCTATCTGCAGGCCTGGATGAATACTGGTTTGCTTTCGCTGCTGGCCTTCATATTTCTATTTGGGTATTATATTATATCCAGCCTGAAGCTGTACGGGAGTAAAAGTAATGAAGAAATATATTCGGTCGGGATAGCCTGTCTGGCGGCGGTTATCGCCTATCTGATCAGCGGATTTATGTATGAAAGCAATGTATGCGTAGCCCCGGTATTCTGGGGACTGTTGGGACTGGGTATAGCCTGCAATGGTCTGTACCGGAAGTCGACCAAGTCGAAGCTGCCAGCCGCAGAAGGATAACTTGCCAATGCAAAAGCAGCCCGCCAAGCAGACAGGTTATATATTTTATTCATTGGTTAAAGGTGTTGGTCGGTCTCGGCCCAATTGGCCATCTGCCAGCCGGTATCGGCCGGATCGAGGAAGTGGGGCGGACTCATGGTTTTCATGCGGGGGTCCTGGATATACCGGCGTTCGTAGCCATCCGCAAATACATCGTTACTTCCTAAATTGCCGGTGGTGTTTTGAGATAGAGAACCAAAAAGTGTAAAGTTGCCTTTATAGGCGAATGCGGAACTGTATGATTCGAAGCCGAAATCACCGTCAACACATAACAAAGCCCCATCTACTTCAATATCATAAGCAGAAGAGTCTGAAAGGGTTATGCCCAATAGATTTTTCATGCCCCAGCTATAAACATCAGCGAACCAGCGCGCCGGGTCAGCGCTGAGATTCTCGATTTGAGCGGGCCAGCTGCTATGCATTATATACATGTCATTTTGAGCGACCAGACCCAAGTAATCCGTATCTTTTCCCGTTCCGGTTACCTCGGTGTAATCCCAGTTGGTAGAACTGGGCATCAGGCTGTAGCTGGTATCAGCATACTTGATCCCGCTGGTAGCTTCGAATGACTTAAAGTAAGGAACGTCAGCGATCAACCAAGGGTCCTTCCAGTTGGTCGGGTCGTAGGCGCAAATAAAAATATCATTGCTAGAAGCGATCGTAAGACCTCCTTTGACCTTGCCTCCAATAAAAATATTACCCAGATCCCTGGCAAATTTATCATGCACATCTGCATAGTCACTGGCAGGCGTATTTCCCCCTATATAGATTATTCGGTTTTCCGGCAGTTCCAGATGACCAACCGCAGCCTTCAGTTGACTGAAAGAGGTATAAACATGGGAAGGTGATGTCTTGGAAGGGACATAAAAGTTTCCCTCATCATTCAGGGGGTCCAACAGGTGGGTCACCCCCGACGGTACCTGATATTCGTACGATACTCCGTTGTACTTCCAGGTCTTGGCGTCGTCATCCCAGTAACGGATATCAAACTGCTCACCCCGCAGCATAATGCAGGCCCGCCCCTTGCTGTAGAACCCCGCGCCACCGCTGCGGGCTTCCTCCATTAACTTGGTATTGCTGCCCGGCCACTCGATCTTTTCAGTTTGGGTCACGCCTTTGCGGAAAATCGTAGTATCGCTGGCCTTCCCCCAGGGGTTGATGCCCTTGTTATCGGAATAACTGACCGGCCCATAGAAAACCGGGCTGCCGCTAGTTTCTATGTAGAGTGTGGAATTGGTATGGAAGTTGCCATAGAATGACTCGCCGGTATCCCATTTGACCGGTACATTGGACTTGTTTTTTTCGGAGTTGCAGCTTAGGCCGTTGGAGGTAAAGGTGCGTTTGACTAGTTCAGCCTGGATGGTCCGTTTGGATGAGGCGTATTTGGGCGGCCATGCCGTTACTTTGACTATGGCATAATTGGTAGCCAGCTTGGGGGGAGATATGCCGTTTAGATAGGGTATCTCCACGCTTACCTTATAGTACTCGGAAACCGTGTCTTTTTGAGTATAGATCCGTTTAGTCGGATTCACGGCTGAATCGTCCATTGCTGTATATTTGGAGGTGTCGTCCAATATATCGGGGTCATGGTTAAACAACCAGAGGTATCTGTTGCAGACCTGTTCAGCGTGGTGGAGGGCGTCATCATAGTCTGCACTGCGCAACGCCAGTTGTCCGTAGTTAGATGATATGGAGTAAGCCGAAGCCCCCAGTAATGCAATTACGAAAATAAGTACTACCACTGTCAGCATAGCATTGCCGCCCTGGGCTGATATTCGTGGCCGCATATCCTTAACACCTCGATATTTATTATTATCTTAAAGACTCTTTACTTCTGACTGCAGTTAATGACCGTCGACCAATGATCTTCATCCTCACTGGTAACGGTGATACTGCCTGAACGGCCACTGCCGGTATGAGAATCCACCGTTATATTAATAGTCAGGCCGCTTACTGAGCAATGCAGCCAAGTATCCGAGCTTGCTGCACTAATGGTTTTATTGGTCGCATTACTGGGGTAGATGGTTGCTGTAACAGGAACTGTAGCACCGGTTTTGGCAATTTTGGTTATGCTGGTGGGACTGACGGAAATACCAGTTACCTTTATAGTTGAATCAGCGCCAATAGCCTGACCTTCGACTACCTGGCTGCGGGTACAATAGACATCATTCACCTTGCAGGCGGAATCCGAGCCTTGACCTGCGGAACCATTCATTCGCAGGTTGACTGCGATACGCCGGCGGCCGTCTTCAGAAGTTCCCCCCGATGTATCCTGGAAGACGTCATATTCCGCGCCAGCTCCATCGGTGCTTTTGGAGACATTGCTGGCAATGGTGCTCCAGCTTGCTGAATTCCAATTCGTAATATTTATGGGAGTGCTGCTATAAACCATGGCTCTTTGTAAAGTACGGTCGCTGCTGTTGTAGCGGTAACGGATCTGTTCATATCTCGATGAGGCTACATTATAGCGATACACGTCGATGATGTCACCGGAGGGGTCAACAACTACCGCACTGGTTGATAAACTGGATTTTTGGGATGAGCGGATATCGTCGCCGATCAGCTTCATGGCGCGGCTGGCGTGCTGTGCCGATTCGGTCCGTGCCTTTGCCTGCTGCCAGTTGTTGCTCGATACATAAAACAGCTGAAAGATAACTGCGCCGATGAATACCATGATAGTCAGAGATATCAATAGTTCCACCAGGGTAAAGCCATATTCATTTGAGGCAATAGATTTGTGCGTTCTCATATGACGCTCCTGTTTTTATCACTCGGTGATCTTGACTGTCATCGTTTCGGCTGCCGAGAATGATTTTGATCCGCTGTAGCGGCAGATCATGGCGAGGTCTTTGAGGGTAAATTCAGTAATATCTCCGCTGGCATCAAATCTGACATTGAAACCGTTTGCCGTACTGCAGGCACTGTCCATAAAGTCATGGTCAAGAATATATTCGGTATAGTAGTTGGTGCCTGACAGAGCCGATGTTCCTGACATGCTGGGTACGGGGATCCAGGTACCGGGGCTGCTGATGGAAACACCGGCATCCTTACTTACATACATATACTGCAGCGACGTGATACCGTTGTTGTCCAGGTCGTGATG
>JBLMZJ010000058.1:0-21434 GCA_050258735.1 Deltaproteobacteria bacterium
GAAGCTATGACTGTCACAGCTGTTAGAAACTCCTTCCATCCAGAATATTTCTGATAAATCAACATGAAACAGACTGGAATGACAACATAATCAATTGGAAAGAAGTTGGGCAAAGCAGGTACAAGGGCATAAGGATAGCACCATAAAAGAAATGCTACTCCCAAGGCATCCAGAATCCCGGCACTGATACTTACTATTAATCCAAACAGTGAGATTTCAAGGAAACGGGTCCGATCGATATATTTCCACCATATAAACAAAGGTAGGATAGACCAAAACACCAGGAACCACCAGGTCCATTTGGGAAAGCTATTGTGCAGCCAATTCTGAACCCTGAGATCGCTCAGATAGTGCTGGGATTCCAGTATTTTTTCATAACTGGCATCCCAGTATAGTTTTGCCGGAACCTTAAAACCCTGCAGGAAGGCATTCACAATACATTCACCCTATTGCATTTTTACTTTATTATTATCTATATTCTCAAAATAATTCAGTGAATGGTGGAGTGGAGGCGGAGCCTGTCTGGTCAAATAAGGGTCTAACTTACCCTATACGATATAAAGCCGAATAACCTATGCAAATAATCAATAGCCCGTATGCTGATATGCAGGCACGAGGTACCGTAGAAATGTCATTGCGAGCGTTTCTTTACTGCTCTAATCGTTCAACTGCAAAAGTTGAGTCGTCTATTTTCAGTACTTATAGTATTTCTAGCTATTTACCTTTATTTCGGCAATTCCAGGGCTACTCTGGGCCACCGACGAAGATGTTCCATTACATTTTAATAACCTACGTGTTATAATTACATAGCAACGTGTAGTTTTGGCAAACGTAATTCGAGTTGTCAGATCTGCACTTTTTCTTTTAAAGTCAACACTAGCACGTATTAATACCATGACAGACACCTGGCATGACCAAGAAGGAACGTGAGCTTTATGTATCAAATTGGCGATGTGATTATGTACAGAATGGAAGGCGCTTGCCGCGTTGATGCGATTGGCGTTCCTGATTCAGCTTCCAGCGATAATGATCGACTATACTATACCCTTTCCCCCAATAATCGTGACGGCTTAATATATATACCGGTTGACACCGCTGTATTTATGCGTCCGGTCATTACCTATGAGGAAGTGCAGTATTTAATACAGCAGATCCCCCACATAACAACGAATATATCAAATGAAAACCGTAACCTGAAAATGCTATCAGATCACTACGAAGCACTGCTGCAAACTCATGACTGTGCAGATTTGCTTCAATTGATCAAGTCGGTATATGCCAAGCGGCAAATAGCCGCGGAAAACGGGAAAAAACTTGGCAAGATAGATGAACATTTTTTACAACTAGCAGAAGAATTGCTATACGGTGAGTTTGCCATTGTATTAGGCATCCCAAAAGACCAGGTTAAAAGCTACATCGAGGCCCGAATCAAATTAGATTGATAATACGCGATCCCCAAGATATAGTGCAAATTCAGAGAGGCCAGTTGCTTGTTAAAAGCAACTGGCCTCTTAAGGTGTTGTTAAACCGTTTGTCATATTTGTTTAAACAGCATTGGCTGGGCTGGGTGCTGTCCCTCGGGGGGAAGATTGCCGCGCTGAGCTCGCAATGACCTTTTCGGAGCCGCACTTGCGATTATTTAGGCAGCAATGACAGCTAGACTTATAATGTCTTTGCGAGGATCGGCGCGACGCGGCAAATCTAAGGTTTTTATCCTAGTAGCTATGCCGCGTTGTGCGGGGTTGCTTCTTTTTCCGGGATGGGGTGTTGGGGTGACGATAACCCCCATAGCCATTATTGATCTCTCTCGGTTTACGTATACTCTTGAGATGGATCGGCGGCGCTTCGGTCAAAACCGGCAAAGGATTCTCTTCCGGTTCACGGGTCATGATCTTAAGAGCCGCCGCCAGCAGAGTCTCAGAATCATGTTCCTCCAGCAATCCTTCAGCCAGGGTCCGATAGCCCTGAATATCCTCCTTGCCGGCCACCTCCAGCAGATTATTCACAACCGCCTGCTGCAGGCCAGCCAGAGCATCGTTTGATGTAGGCATGGGTTTGCGGTTTATCTTGTGTTTTATCGATTCCTCGATATATTTCAAGTGGCCTATTTCCCGGGAAGTCACAAAAGTGATGGCCAACCCGGCTTCTCCAGCCCGACCAGTCCTGCCGATACGGTGGACATACCACTCCGCATCCTGCGGTATATCGAAGTTGTAGATGTGGGTCACCCCGCTGATATCAAGTCCACGGGCTGCTACATCGGTGGCTACCAGAATATCGGTGGTTCCATTCCTGAACTTGCGCATCACTATATCCCGCTGATTCTGGGTCAGATCCCCGTGGATACCATCGGCGGAATATCCCCGTTTGCTGAGCGCTTCGGCGATTTCGTCGACCCGGCGCTTGGTGCTGCCAAAAACAATGGCCAGGTCAGGATTCTGCATATCCAACAGCCGGCACAGGACATCCAGTTTCTTGACCTCTGGCACTTCCATGTACTGCTGTTCGGTATTGACCACCGTCACCGCCCGGGGATCGATATGAACCATCTCTGGGTCTTGCATGAATTCACGAGCCAGGTTCTGAGTGGGTAAAGGCATGGTAGCTGAAAACAACAGATTCTGACGTTCCGACGGAGCCTGCCTAAGAATCTCCTCGATATCTTCTTTGAAGCCCATATTGAGCATCTCATCCGCTTCATCCAATACCACCATACTGATCTGGCCGAGGCGGATGGTACGCCGACGCAGGTGATCCATCAGCCGTCCCGGAGTCCCGACGATGATCTGGGGACGGTTCTTCAGGGCGCGTATCTGGCGTTCGATCTCCTGCCCGCCATAGATGGGCAGGGCGCGGATCTTCTTCCGGCTGCCGATCTTATTTAGTTCTTCTGCGACCTGCATCGCCAACTCGCGGGTAGGGACGATGACCAGCCCCTGGATTTGCTGCAAGTCCGGCTGGCATCTATCAACCAGCGGTATCCCATAGGCTGCGGTTTTCCCGGTTCCGGTCTGGGCCAGGCCAATAACATCGCGGCCGCTGATCGCCGCTGGTATGGTCATCACCTGGATAGGGGTGGGTTCCTCGAAACCCATATTACTGAGGGCAGTAATGATGATTGGGTCTATATTCAACCCTTGAAAACTTGGCATATTAATGTTTCTCTCCTAAATATCTTTATTCTCTGTTAATATTTTTGCTGCAATTGCTGCGGGTTAGTCATACAAAAGTGCAAACAAAAAATCCCTGGAGCCGAGAACGATTCCAGGGATCCCACAAATCAATTTCTACCAGCTGTTTCTTCTGGGCTGCGGTGTATAGCAGTCTCTGCAATAAACAGGTTTGTCACCGCTGGGCTTGAAAGGTACCATCGCAGGTTTGCCGCAATTTGCACAAGTAGCTTCGTACATCTGCCGGTCTGACTGACCGTAACCTCCGCGGTTACCTCCCCTTGATTGAGCTTTGCGTGCAGCGCGGCATGCGGGGCAGCGACCGGGTTCGTTGGTAAATCCCTTTTCAGCATAGAATTCCTGCTCTGCAGCAGTAAACTCAAATTCACTGCCACAATCTCTGCAACTAAGCATTTTGTCTGAATACATAAAAAAACCTCCTAAAATTCTGCTCACATTAAGGGTAGCACCATCGTAACTCCCCTTTAATCCAGAAAGCATTTAGAAGGTTCTATTAATCCTCAATTTATCGAGCTTGGGTAAGCATAACAGATAAATGTTCAAAAAGCAAATTATTGCAGATGTTGATCAACAGTTCTTTTTCTTTTTATCACCTTGTATTTCAGCATTGGCTCAACACCGGATATCAAAAGGGGTTCTGGACGGTGTATAGCTAGATTCAGGCCGTACCCGCAAACGGTCCTGTTGTACCGGAAGAAATCACAAATTGGCTTGATACAATTGGTTATAAAAATCGCGAATATTCCGCAAAAAAAGGTGCCCTATTAGACACCCTTTTTAGGCATATAGATGAGTTTAGCAGCAGTTGATCCAGCATTTTGATCAAGCTTCATTATAAAAGCGATCTCCCGTCTTGGGGTCATAATAAACCTTGAGTTCTTTGCCGCTTATGGGGTCGATAAAAACTTCCGATGTCAGTATATATCCCGGTGGAACTTCTGTTCCATGATTATGACGATAGCGTTTATCCCAGATTAACCATGAAAGCAGGGCAATTACAAGAAATCCGCACCAATAAAGCCAAGCGTTCATAATCAAGCCTCTTTCTCAACAACTACCGCAGTTCCGTAGGCCACCACTTCACTCATCGTCTGCCCGATTTCGCTGGAATCGAATCTCATCATAACAACGGCATTTGCCCCCATAGCCTGCGCATTCTTTACCAGGCGGTCAATAGCCTGTTTACGCGTATCCTCGAGCAGAGATGTATACTCATGGATCTCCCCGCCAAAAAGGCTGCGAAAGACGGCTATGATATTTCCCCCTAATCCCCGGCTCCTGACTACTACGCCAAACACCTGGCCCTTTACATCGGTTACTTTATAACCTTTTATATTTTCAGTCGTGACTATTAACATATTTTATTCCCTCCAATTCTTACTTCACCTGATAATTGCTTATTAACCTCTCAGTAATGATCTGAAAACGCTGTTTATCCGCGAGTACTGAAAAAGCCGGGTTTTGAACAATAGTGTCGGACATGCTTTTCCTTATAGTCTTTTCGTCCCTTGGGAGATCATTGCCCAGATCAAGCTTGATGAGCCAACGGTCCAGCAGGTCGAAGAAGTCGTCGCCGTGCAAATTCAACGGATAAATATCACTGGTGACGATCTCCGTATACTGCTGCAGCATATCAAGCGCTTTATCATAATTATTCTGAGCTATATACCCGTGGGCCGCGCCAATGTACAGACCAACCAGGACGGCAGGGTGCAGATGGCTCATGTCAAAGGCTTTTGCAACATCAAGTGCCCGCCGCAGCACCTCGTCAAACTTGGCCGGATCATCGGCACACAGCATAAGGTAGGCCGGGAAATAGTTAAAAAGAACGACTATATTCTGATACATCCCGACCTGTAAGACTGCTTTTGCATCCTCCATACGTCCAGTCATCTGGTAAGCTGATGCCACAATGGTTTCAGGCGGCATGGCGGCTTCGATCGATGGTTCGAGTAGTTCCAGTGCGGCATTAGGGTCACCAGTGGCAAGCATGCAAAAAGCTTCCATGAATAAAGCCTGCTTTTTCACCGTCATATCGTCGCTTTCCTCTTTGACGCGGATAAAAAGAGCCTTGGCTTCCTCGATCAATGACACCGACTTTTCCGGGTCCTTCATCAGTTCGACATGGTTGATCATCAGAATCCCCATTTGCAGCAGTAATGGAAAGCATGAATAGTACTTCTTGACGATTTTACGGCACTCTTCCATCACTGAATCAAATGGTTTTTTAGTAAAATCAGATGATAGTCTCCGGTAAAGCTTGTGGATCTCCTCTTTTGGCATTTGCGGTTTATAGTCCATCAGATCATCTATGCTGATGTTGAAGTATGATGCCAGCATCGGCAGAAATGTGATATCAGGATAACTCTGTTCGGTTTCCCATTTTGAAACGGATGCCTTGGAGACCCCAATGTAATTCGCCAGTTGATCTTGGGTAATACCTTTTTCCTTGCGTTTTTTCGCGAGTACTTTTGCAATATTCATTTCCTTCATATAACTCACCTCTGCTTATATCTTAGTCAGCGGTATAGGGTTAATCAATCGATTGCAGTTCAACTAGGATTAACAAAATCAACTGCTGCGATACTTTTCTAAGCATATTTTCGGCTGTCGCCAGGTGGATGCAGGGGTATTGAAACATGATTGGATTCAAAATGGACCGAAGTCTCGCCGGCCTCGACTCTTTCCACGAGTCTTGTAGTTTTGTTTAAGCTTTTCCTATGGGACCTGTTCATGACCAGGTAATTAATATGTGGTACATTGGAAAAAGAACGAGTGATTAGGAGTGACACTAATGAATCCAGATGTGATTATTTATACTGTACCCCTTTGACCAAACTGTGCTCGCGCCAAGCAGTTCCTTTCGGGTAAAGGGATATCATTTGTTGAGAAAAATATTTTAGTTCCCAAAAACCTCAAAGAAAGGCTAAAGGTAACCAATGTACCTGGAGGGCCCGTAACAGTTGTGGGGAAAAGGATTTTAATGCGTTTCTCTTCCGAAGAATTTGAGGAGGTCTTTAAAGATTTCTGAAAGCAACCTGGTCTTAACACACCATTAATAGGCCGGACTACCCAACCCGGCGACTCTTATACTTTTTAAACAGCCAATTATTCACCTGTGCCGGCTATTCCATGGGATGACAGTTTTTCTAATAAGCCAGGGGCTTTTTCCAGCATGTTATGAAATAAACTCCTTTGTAACGAGATCAAGGTCGTTGGCATCAGCGTTGTTATACTGGCGGTACGAGTTACATTTTTAATCAAGGCGATTTCCCCGAAGAAATCTCCGTCGGATAAAACGGACAACCTATCCTGGGTATCCGGTCCGGTTTTTCTTACAACCTCGACTTTGCCACGTACAATAATATAAAACTTATCCCCGGGCTCTCCTTCTGTGATCACGGTCCTGTTATCAGGATAATACTCGGTAACAAA
The DNA here is from genome assembly GCA_050258735.1 of Deltaproteobacteria bacterium. Taxonomy (GTDB): domain Bacteria; phylum Bacillota; class Syntrophomonadia; order Syntrophomonadales; family Syntrophomonadaceae; genus Syntrophomonas_A. The sequence continues at coordinate 6,627 of JBLMZJ010000058.1, forward strand.
CAACTTACAAATGTCGTCAAGAAAATCATCATCCAGTCCCTGAAACAGGGAGATATCTTTTAGTCTTTCGCTGGTTACCTCGGCATTAAATCCGTCCTCACTGATAGCAAAACCACTTTGGCTCTGCCACAAGTTTTTGTAAATACTGCTTTCCAACTCCAGCAGTTCGCGATGGGTTCCTTCCTCAACAACAGTTCCTTTATCAAATACAACAATATGGTCGGCTTCCTTGGCCGATGAAAGGCGATGGGTCACCGAGATAATTGTCCTGGTCTGGGATAGCCTTTTTATCGTCTTATTTATGGCTGCTTCATTGGCAGGATCTAAGGCCGAGGTGGCTTCATCAAGGAGTAAGATTTTCGGATCCCTGACCAAGGCCCTGGCAATGGCTATCCGCTGACGTTGTCCCCCAGACAGGCTGCCGCCTTTTTCTCCCACCCTGGTGTTATAACCATCGGGTAAGGATACTATTAAACTATGGATCTCCGCCGCTCGGGCTGCCGCTATTACTTCCATATCACTAGCGTCCGGTCTCCCCAGCCGGATATTTTCCAAAATTGACGTGTCAAAAAGTAAATTCTCCTGAAAGACAATTCCCATTTGAGCTCTCAGCGAATCTTGACTCACCTGGCGAATGTTGTGGCCATCGAAACTAACTGAACCGGAAGCCGGATCGTAAAACCTCATCAATAAATTGATTACTGTGCTTTTGCCAGATCCGCTGGCTCCCACAAAGGTTACATAGCTACCTTTAGGTATGGTCAGGTTAACATTGACCAGGACGTTTACCGGTGGTTTATAACCGAAGGTTACCTTGTTTAATTCGATCGAATCGGCAAATGGAGGCAGGCAGGTTGAGCTTTCATCTAAAACTGCAGGTTTCTCATCTAGGATAGCCTGAATTCTTTTCAAGCTGGCAGATGCTTCGAACACTTGCGGCACCAGCCAAGTCAATTCATTAATCAGGCCCGTAATATTAATAAGTGTGGTATTGAACGCCAGCAGTGCACCCACTGAAAGATAATTATGGTATGCCATTATGGAACCAACACAAAAGACTAGCACATTTAAAAAAGTTACGCCAATGTTGGTGGTGAACATAATTAAAAAATTAGTAGAACCGGCTTCTTTGGCGGCCTGATCATATTCTTTCAATTTGGTTCTGAACTTTTCCAACATCAAGCCTTGCAGGCCATAGGCTTTGATTACTATTTGGGCTCCGATGCTTTCCTGAACAATTGAAAAAATGTCCGTCTGTTCATCTTTTAAATGATAATTCAGATTTTCGGCGCGTCTTCCGAGGATCCTTGGTATTACCAGGCAGAGAGGCAATCCAAAAACCGTCAGTAGAGCCAACTGCCAATTAAGATAGAAAAGCAAGCCGGTGCTGGCCAATAGCGATAATAAAAAGGCCGTTTCCATAGGTAAATATATAAGGATAGCATTTATTGCCTGAATGTCGGTATTGAACCGGGAGAGAATATCACTGCTGTTTGTGTTTTGAAAAAACCCCATAGAAAGCTTTTGTATATGTGTATATATTTTTAAATTCAGATCGCTGATTATATTGGCCTTTACCCCGCTATACAGGAATCCGGTAAAAACGACACCGGTGATAAGCGTCAAGATAATACCTGCCAGAAGCGATGCAATTATAATGAGCAGCCATCCCTTTTGATGGGGCGTAATTGCATAATCGACGAGAAGCTTCACACTTAATTGGAAAAAGACGGTAAACCCGAGGTAAATCAATACGGAACCAACAATCAGTATGTTCTTATACCTGAAGGGGAGAAATAATCGGCCGATGTTTTTAAAAAAATCTAACATTTACATCACCTGATAAAAAGATTGAAGGACTTGATATGAGCCATTATTTCTTGGGCAATTGGAGAATAAATCCTGATTTTATTGAAGTCAACTGTTGAATTCAAATACTGCAGGATAATGGCGTCACATCCCTTACAGCCGTAAGGAAGTATACCGGCAAAAAAGAAACCGATCTTTTCGAAAAGCCTGACATAATGGGGAGTACGCGGGTCTTCAAGGTTTAAATATATATAAGCGGTGCTCGGTTTTCCTTCTTCAACCAGATATTCTAGTTCTGACTCGATTTGATCCAATGTGTCTTTCCCATAATCCACTACAATAAAGTAAACAATGCCCATATTGTCGGGCATCACCTCAATTATGCCATTGGTTGCTGGCATAGATACTTGATCAACATCACAGCAAATAATAGAGTAGCCCAGTATAGAGTATATTTTTTCTATTAAACTCCGATGATGCTCCGGTATGTATAGATTGGCCGCAGTCCTCGTCTTCAGTGGAATAAAGTTTAGTGTCGCACTGTCTGCATAACGGGTTTGCGCTTCTTGGCATGCAGGGTCCTTTATAGGAACCGACCCCAGCAAAATACCACAATCATTGCCAAAATAATTGGCCATTCTTTGCGTGATCATATGGTTGGTCAGTGATAATGTAATCACACCGTTGACATCGGAATCCCTGGCATAGTCGATTATAGATTTGGATAATTCAAATACAATTTGGGTGTGATGATACTTTTCCGACGAGCATGCATTATCCATGATAGCAATATTGGATCCCTTGAAAAATTCCAAATCCACATGTCCGGCCAGCTCCCCATCTTCGGTTACGGCAACCAGGGAAACCAGAGAGCCTCTTTGGTTCAATCTGATTACTTCCTCTGGCGGGTAATAGCCAAATACATCACCAAAGCTCTGTTTGACCATTTTATAAACTTGGCGAGCATCCGACGGTATTATTTGGCGAATGGTAACGGTTGTTGCTTTATCTTGGTCTCCAACCCATAGAGTTCTGGGGATATCACTATGGTCTGGCCGTTTTAACTCATCAATTGATTTGGCTGTTTTATCAATGCCCATGAAACTTCTCCAAATAAACAATGTCCCCTATTTCTAATCTTATCTATATTCCGTTTACTAACTCTTCTCCTGGTATAATGCTTGCTTCAGCTGTTTTTTGTTTTTATCGGCATTTTGAAAACAAATCCCCGTTATTGCTAATATTATCTTAACATAGTTTTAAATTTTGATATTTACCAAATCCCAATCTTATTAGATAGCCCTGGAGAATTTGATTCGACCTATTATTAGATATGATTGCTATTTATGTCTCCGATAGGGTTTGCCGCTATAATCAATATTAAAAGATCGAAATGATTAAATATCATTCGCGGTTTCTATGCCAATCAATACTGATTTCAATTAATTCAGCGGCATTATAGATATTTAATGAACCTTTTTGAAGAATCCGGGTATAAATAGCAGAAGTATTTTGAAGAGGCTAGTACATATGCGCATATCAGACATGATAACAAGCCGAAAAATGCGGGATGGTGATGTAGAAGCCTTTGAAAAAATAATTGATTTGTATAAACATAAGGTCTTTAATTATTGCCTGAGAATGACCAACGACTACTATATAGCTGAGGATTTAGCACAGGATGTGTTCGTTAAGGTTTATCAGCGGATAACTACGTATGACTGGAGCAAATCTTCCCTGTCAACCTGGATATATGTAATATCCCGCAATACATGCCTCAATTATCTGCGGGACACGAAAAAGAAAACCCTTAGTGAAGCTGACCCGCAACTTTTAGGGACAGTTCTCACTCCGGAAGATCTGGTCCTGCAAGAGGAAGAGAGGCAGCGCTTGCTCACAGCACTGAACTCTTTGTCAGTTCAGGATAGAGAACTGATTATCATGACCGACTACCTGAGCCTTAAATATCGGGAGGTGGGAGAAATAATGGGGATACCTACGGGAACCGTAAAATCCCGCCTGCATGGGATACGTCAAAAACTAAAAAAAGACCTGGGTGAATAAGATGAGTAAACGCCAGAATTCAAATTTGATAAAAGTGATCCCACCAAGAGAATGTCCGAATGACTTTACCCGGAAAGTGATCCAAGCCTCGGGAATCCAAGATCATTATTCCGACTTCCGGGCTAATCGCGATCGACGCCATTCTTTTTATTATGGAGCAGCCTGTCTGGTAACTACGGTTTTTCTATTGTGGACGATAAACACGGGTTCTTCCCCTATTAATGCTGACAAACAGGCCCGGTTGGCTGCCAACACCCAGATGTTGGTTCAGTACTTTGCCGACGGAGCCAAATGCCTGTACAAGTTATAAATACCTGAATACTAATGGGGAGTGGTGAAACTATGAAAAGAATTTTTTTATTACTATTGTCCCTCCTGGTTATTGTGGTCGCCTATGGACTAAAGGGCGGTGCATTGCAGATAATCTTTGTCGCCAAAGCGGTTATTCCACTTTTATTGTGCACCATACTGGGTACCCTGTTTTCTTTCAAACTAAGTGAGATCATCTCTGCTTTTCGGGATGCATTCAATGAAGAGGCTATTCAGAATAACACTGAAGTATATAAATTGGATCGGCTGGTCATCCGGAACATTTCATCAGTTCTGGCTTTTTGGACTAGTGTTATCGTTGTCCTGGGTATAGTTACTGCACTATCTAATATAAGCGATATGACCAAGCTGGGTCTGGAACTTAGCAGTGTGTTTACGGTCCTTACATTGGGGTTGATCATCAAAGCCCTTCTATTGATCCCTATGGAGATCAGCATAAAAAAGAAACTAATTCTTACCCGAAAGATTCAAGACTACGCTCAATAGAAAAAACTATTTGGCAACTGCAGTTGTCGGATAGAGCTTGCTCCAACTCTAGTTTTCATCAATTGATTATAACTCGGGTCCCGGGGCATAGATTTTTGCGCCCAAAATAGCCTCGCAACGTCGAGTGTTGAATTAATAACAATCGGAGGTCAGATCATGCAAGTTGTAAAAATAATGACAACCAGAAAAAAGTTAATAGCAATCATAGCCAAAGTGCCGCGCTGGTTGAAATGGGTTTTCATAATACTCCTTCTGGTAGTTATCGCAGGAGCACTCACAGTCAAGATCAATAATAATCCTCTCCCCGTAGAAGGCTATAAAATCAGCCAACAAAACATAGAACGTAACGTTTTCGCCAGCGGACATTTGAAAGCAGTAAACGAACAAACCTTTTTTACTCCGGAGGACAGTACCTTGATGGAACTCAACGTAAAACTGGGCGATCGGGTAAAAAAGGGGGAAACTCTGGGCCGACTAGATTCAATGGAATTGGCCCGTTTATATCAAAATGCTGCTGCCGCACTATCACGCAAAGAAGCTGAATTGGCTCAGGCAGAGGGGGTCAATAACCTGCTGGGGCTTAAAATTGCCGAAGCAGACTATAACAAGGCAAATAATCACTATACCCGTGTTACGCGATTGCTGCAAGCTGGAGCCGCTAATGCCGAAGATATCGAAACTGCCCAACTTGAACTGGCTCGCGCGGAGAATGCCTATTATGAAGCCAAACAAAAAGTCTGTAATAAGGTTTCGGAAAAAGAAATACGTTCCCTTAGATCCCAGGTGAGTCTGGCGCAACAGGAAGCGGCTCAGGCCAAAGAGCGCCTCGATATGGCTATTTTAGTGGCTCAGTTCGACGGGGTGGTCACTTCAATCGGAGAAGGCGTCAAACCAGGCAATCGGGTTTTGGAAGGAACGGAATTGCTGACCATCGGCAATGATGGTTTGCTTGAGGTCGTGGCTGATATCAGTGAGATCGATGCCGGTATCCTGAAGGTCGGGCAGCCAGTAATAGTCACCTGTGTGGCTCTGCCGGAGAAGACTTATAAGGGCCAGGTAGCCCGGATCGGCGGGGGAGCAGTAGCTCAAACTACCAGCAGCGGGGAAGCGATAAACGTACCGGTCACCATTATCCTTAAAGCAGGCCAGGGTGAACTGAAAATTGGCTACTCCGCAGATCTGACCATACAAACCGCAGGAGAAAAAGCGGTCATCACCCTGCCTATCAATGCCTTTATCGACCGTAACGGCGTTAAGATAGTCTACGTTATCAAGAACTCTGTTCTGGAAGAACGAAAAGTAGCCATCAAACGGGGCAACGAACTCTTTGATATCGTACTATCTGGCTTGAGCCCGGGAGACGTCGTGGTAATGAACCCGTCAGCCGAGTTGACCAACGGCCAAAAGGTTACCTACACAACAGGAGCGGCCAAATGATTGAAATACATGATCTGCAAAAAACCTATCAAACCGGCAGTGTAGCTGTAGAAGCGCTGCGAAGTGTTTCTTTTCATGTTGATAAGGGTGAATTTGTAGCTATAATGGGCGCTTCTGGTTCCGGCAAAACTACTCTTATGAATCTATTGGGGCTCCTGGATATTGCTACGGCAGGCACCTATATTCTGAACCAAACCGAAGTGTCAGCCCTGGCACAAAAGGACTATGCCAGAATCAGAAACCGGGAGATCGGGTTTGTGTTTCAAACCTTCAACCTGCTTCCCCACCTGACCGCCCTGCAAAATGTCGAACTGCCTATGTTGTATGCCGGTATCAAGCCAGCCCGGCGGCGGGAGCGGGCCCTTGATCTCCTGAAAGAAGTGGGGTTGGCCGCACGTTTAAACCATTATCCCCATGAGCTTTCGGGCGGGCAGAACCAACGGGTAGCCATTGCCCGTTCACTGGCCAACCGCCCGGCCATGGTGCTGGCTGACGAACCCACCGGAGCTCTGGATACCCACACCAGCCTTGAGGTAATGGAGATTTTTCAGCAGTTGAACCGGGGCGGTGCCACCATAATCCTGGTCACCCATGAAGAAAATATTGCCCGGCATGCCGGGCGGATCCTCCGCCTAAATGACGGTCTGCTGGTAAGTGATGACAAGGTGCAGCAACCGTTACATGCTGTTAAAATACTCCGAAAAGAGGACACCGCCTATGATCATTAAGGAACTGATGAAAGTTGCCCTCGCCAGCATCAAGAGCAACAAATTGCGTTCATTTCTGACTACCCTGGGCATTATGATCGGTATAGCCGCGGTAATATCGGTTATGGCTATTGGCCAGGGAGGCCAGGTCATGCTTATGCAGGAGATGGAGAAGTTCGGCACCAACATTTTTATTATTTCTGCGGATTACGGCGAAGACGAGGCATATGATCCCACCGATCTGCTGGTCAGCGACATCAACGTAATCAAAAATGTTGTTCCCGAGGTCCGATGCCTGGCCCCCGTCAGCTCCACCCAGATGAAACTGCGAGGTCCCCAGGCTCAAAAAACCGCCGAAGTCATCGGGACCAATGCTGATTATGCTCAAATCAAAAATATGGAGTTTTCTCGGGGCAGGTTCATAAACAACGAGGATGAGATCGGGGGCAGACAGGTCGTAGTACTCGATGATGATTTGGCTCAGGAGCTATTTGGTTCAGACGATCCCTTAGGTCAGCGCTTGGTAATCGGAAGCACTTCATGTATGGTGGTAGGAGTTGTTAAAACGGGTCGCACCATGATCAGTATGGATATGCGGAAGACGGCCTATATAACCATGACATTTATGCGCAATATGACAGGTTCCACCCAGATCAAGGAGATCGACGGCAGTGCCGCCACCAAAGATACCGTCGATACCGCCATGGAATGCAGCAAGAGCATCCTGGAAAGGCGTCACAATAACCCAGGGCATTATCAGGTGAACAGTATGGAACAGGAAATGCAGTCGGTCACCAGAATGACCGGTATAGTACGCCTGGTCATCGGCCTTATCGCCGGGATATCCCTTCTGGTCGGAGGCATCGGGGTCATGAATATAATGCTGGTATCCGTCACCGAACGTACCCGAGAGATAGGTATCCGCATGGCACTAGGGGCCGGTCGCCAGGACATTGTTATCCAGTTTCTTTGTGAATCGATCACACTGTGTCTGTTGGGGGGGATCGTCGGGACCGTTCTGGGTTGTGGCGGTGCATACGTCGTTGCCATATTTGCCAACTGGCCACCGCTAGTATCTTGGTGGACAGTCGTGGTGGCCTTTTTGTTTTCCGCCGGGGTAGGGTTGTTCTTCGGCCTTTATCCGGCGAACCAGGCAGCCCGGCTTAATCCTATCGAGGCTTTGCGGAGAGAGTAAAAATAGTGGGAATGGGCACCCCAGAGATTTTGCCTCTTCGGACTGCTTGGCGATCACAATGAAAAAGGGGTTCCGGGTCAAAACCCGAAACCCCTTGGTAAATCTATACTGGCGAAGAGGGCGGTTCTGCATTATGACTTTAGGTAATATTGAAAGGAATAAAACCAATTGGGGTCGAAGATAGGTAACAATGACTTATCTGAACGAATATTCAAAGGAAGTGCCTGACGTGAAGATAATTATTGAGGATATTTCGGACGGGGATGAAGATCAAATCATTATCAGATGCAGTGAAATCAATAGTGATATTTTGCAGCTTATTTCAGGTATCAAATCACAGCAATCGTTAATGATTGGATATGATCAAAATGCTATCCATAGATTAAATCCCGCCGATGTTTATTATTTTGATACTGTTGATAATAAGACCTTCGCCTATTGCAGCACTAGCGTTTTTGAGATACGAAAGAAATTGTATGAGCTTGAAGCAGAATTTGTGAATAGCGATTTTCTTAGGATCTCAAAATCAGTCATTCTCAATATTAAAAAAGTACAAAAGGTCAGTCCTGCATTTAGCGGAAGGTTTGAGGCCTTTTTGGATAATGGCGAGAAGGTAATCATCTCAAGGCAGTATGTGCCAGATCTAAAAAAGAAACTGGGCATTTAGGAGGGTGTGTGATGGAACTAAAAGATCTGCTTAATGTCATGATCAAGACATTTTTTATAGTCACGACAGGGACAGTACTCTCCGTAGCGGTTTTCTGTTCAGTTTTTTCTAAGGATGCAGTTTTTACCGTCTATATCTTCTGGCAAATACTACTTTTAGCGGTGTTGACTACTCTGCCATCCCTGGTTTTTTTCTCACCAAAGGAACTCAGCAAAAAAGGCTGGTTGGTTAGGGAAGCCATACATCTGGCCGTTTTGATCATCATACTGTTTTACTTAGGATATATTTGGGGATGGATAGCAGCAAGCAAACCAATGCAATTAGCCCTCTATTTGTTTCTAATAATAATGGTTTACCTGGTGGTAAAACTGTTTGTTCATCAGAGCGATAAGCGGGTAGCCAATCAACTCAACACCGGGCTGAATAAATATAACGATTTACATAAGTAGTTGGTTCTATATTGCGACGGCAAGCTACAAACAGCTTGCCGTCCTTTTTTTTCACCTTACCGCATTCAGATCGCAGCATACTTCCTACCCTATAGAAATCTGAAAATGCAGCCAATATACTGGCTTCAGAGAAAGGAGGCTCAGTATGAATAGAATAATCGAGGTGAAAAACCTTCAAAAAAGCTACGGTGATATACGAGCAGTAAAGGGTATCAGTTTTTATGTGGAACAAGGCCAGCTGTTTTCATTTTTAGGCCCCAATGGAGCAGGCAAATCCACAACTATAGATGTTATTTGCACATTGCTGGAAAGCGACAGCGGTGAAATCACTATTGACAACAAAATAATAGGAAAAGACGATAGTGAAATACGAAAATCCATTGGAATTGTGTTTCAAGACAGTTTGCTTGATCCGTTGTTGACGGTTGGTGAAAATCTGGTACTTAGAGGCGGATTCTATTTCAAGGATAAAAACGACCTGCGGCAGGCAGTGCGCAATGCGGCTTTGCTTACCGGGGTAATGGAATTTATGGATCGCCCTTATGGAAAGCTGTCCGGCGGACAACGACGCAGAGCAGATATCGCCAGAGCGCTGATTAACACTCCGAAAATACTGTTTCTTGATGAACCAACCACCGGACTTGACCCGCAAACCAGAAGAAGTATATGGGACACCATCAAGCGTTTAATAGATGAAACGGGCATGACCGTCTTTATGACCACTCATTATATGGAGGAAGCGGATAATTCAGATTATGTTATGGTCATTGACCACGGTGAGATAGTGGCCCAGGGCACTCCGGCCGAGCTGAAACAAAGATATGCCAAAGATATTTTAAGGCTGACCGTTCACAATGAGCAGGCGGTAGTAACTGCTTTAAATGAAACCAATACAGAATTCTCTCTTGCTGTTGACCAGTTAACTATAAGGCTGACCTCTACATTACTCGCCATACCTATTGTTGAAAGATGCAAGGATTTTATTACCGGCTTTGAGGTACTATACGGCACCATGGATGACGTTTTCATCGGAATTACCGGAAAGGAGCTGCGGGAATGATGGTATTTACCAACAGAAATTTAAAATTATATTTCAGGAATAAAAGTGCGGTGCTATTTTCTTTGATGGCAGTTTTCATTATTATTGGGTTGTATGCTCTATTCCTGGGGGATGTCTGGTTGGATGGTTCTTTGGGGATAAAACACGCCGGTTTTTTAATGGACACCTGGTTGATCGGCGGAATTATGGCGGTTACCTCTACCACTGCCACCATGGGTGCGTTTGGAATTATGGTTGAAGATAAGGCCAAAAAGATTTATAAGGACTTCTATTCCTCTCCCGTTACCCGGGCAAGTCTTACTGGCGGGTATCTTGCCGCTGCTTTCATAATTGGCGTTTTCATGAGCGTGGTAGCGCTGGTTATCGGCCAAATATACATTATTATGCAGGGGGGAGAACTGCTGGGTATGGAGGCCAGTATAAAAGTATCGGGCCTGGTACTCCTAAACACCATAACCAATACTGCCATGGTTGGGTTTGTAGTCTCCTTTTTCAACAACCAGAACTCCTTTTCTACCGCCAGCACCATTCTGGGCACATTAATCGGATTCCTTACGGGTATCTACCTGCCGATCGGTAACCTACCCGAGGCTGCGCAGTATATAGTTAAGCTGTTTCCTCCCTCCTATGGGGCCGCTCTTTTTCGGCAGATAATGATGGAAAAACCTATAGATATGGCGTTTGCCGGTATCCCCATTGATAAACTCGATAGCTTCGAAGAGTATATGGGGGTATTTTACCGCTTTGGTGAACATACCATTACAACCTTAGAAAGCTTTGCTATACTTACAGGAACCGCTTTGGTATTTTATCTCCTATCGGTATGGAATCTTTCGAGAAAGTCTGCATAGTCGAAGTATAAGCTTCATATCAACAGGTGGAACAGGGAATATTCATCAAGAGCAAAACCCGAAATCCCTTGGTAAATCTAATGACGGAGAGGGCGGATTCCATTGCTCCTGCGCCATCCTGTCGCCCGCGATACTAGGCCATCCGTGGCCGTCGGAACTTGGCGCGGGTTCTCACCCTACTCGATTTCCAATCGGGTAACCCATCTCTCATCTATTCTCATGTAATGACATTTATGCTTATCTGCTATGGATTTTGGACTCTATCTTTCGTAGATTTATGCAGCTAGTCTCATCTATTCGCAGGTAGTTTCATCTATTTCAGCTACTCTAGGGCTGCTCCACTTTATTATTCCGTCTTCATATTAATGATTGTAGTTTCTCTTTAAACACCTTTACAGGTCGTAGTGTGTTTTACCAGGTTAATGGAATCCCGCCAAGGTTGCTTAGACTATTTCCAACATTATCATATCCACTTCAGTAACACAGAAGCTACACAATACATATCTTATGAGCAAAAAAGGGGTGATACCAACGATGACGACATGTGACAGCTTTGCCAAAATACTAAAGGCAAAGCGGGATACCAATCCCGGTGTTTGTTTTGCTACCAGAATGCGCAATGATATAGAGGTCGAAGTTATGGGCAGAACGACTCATTCTCCCACTGTTCTTTTGATGGCGTTTTCATATGAAGACCTGGACAGTAAAGGTAATGCTCTCTGTTTAGGAGAATTTGTCTTCAAGCAAAACGAAGTGCGACCCTTCCTAAATGCCCTATCTAATCATGGGATCAGAGTAACTTCTATTCATAATCACTGGCTTTTCGAGAATCCTCGTTTGATTTATGTCCACTGGGAAGCAATAATGAAGCCGCTTGAATTTGCCCGGATTTCATCAAGAGCTATGGACATCGCTATGGGGAAAAAGGTAACGAAGAAAGGAGGGCGCTTATGAGCACTACTTGTGATGAATTTGCACAGATATTAAAGGGTGAACGTGAAACAGATGCTCCTGCAGGCGTTTGCTTTGTTACCAGACTGCGCAATGATCTTATGGTGGAGATATTAGGGAGAAGGACTAATTCCCGAGTGGTCTTTTATATGTCTTTTTCCTTTGAGGATGTTGATAGTAAAGGCAACGCTCTATGCTTTGGCGAGTTCGTATTTAAACAAACCGAGGTTGAGCCCTTCTTAAATGCAATGGCTGGCACGGGGATTAAAATCACTGCCCTCCACAACCATTGGCTCAGAGAAGACCCGCGTTTGATGTATATCCACTGGCAAGCCATAATGGAACCGCTGACATTTGCTACGATCTCTGCGAATGCTTTAGATGCCGCCATAGGAATGTAGCACTATCGCTGCCTGATTCGATTATAACAAGACAATTTGACTATCCATTATATTTTTACGGTCAAGACCTTGCTTAAGAAGCGAGGTCTTTCGTATTATATACAAACCTTGGAATTCTGTCTGATCAGCCAGTAACTCATGTAATAATTACCACCCGTTTGGTTAACGTTGGATGATACCAGCAAATACCGAGATCACAGCAATGTAAACATAACTGTTATATCTGAATACTATATGCCAAGGTATATCTAAGGAGGATTATTATCAAATGGCAAATGAGAAACAAGGAACTGGAACTGGAACTGTTTATTCTATGACTAATGCATCGCCAATCAATGAAGTCATAGCTTTTCGCCGGGACACTAACGGGAAACTTACATTCTTAAGAGCCTTTGAGACAGGTGGAAGCGGTACCGGTCAGGCCATGGTCGACCCACTTTCATCACAAGGTTCGGTTATCTTATCCGATAATGGCAGTTTCCTTTTTGCAGTCAATGCCGGTAGCAATAGTATCAGCAGTTTCCGTGTAAAACAGGATGGTCAGCTAAAGCTGGAAAATGTGGAGCCTTCCGGTGGTATCAAGCCCAATAGCCTGACAATGCACGGTAATCTTCTCTATGTAACCAATGCAGGCAATATGACCGGTGGAGCAGCTTCTAACGTAACCGGTTTTTACATTGACAAAAACGGTAATCTTACCATGATTACCGGCGCTATGAAGCCCTTGAGTTCATCAACCGCTCAGCCTGCTTGTGTTGTCTTTGATCCCAGTGGCAGTCAGATTGTTGTATCCGAACTAAATACCAATAAGCTTAGTGTCTACCAGGTTCACCAGGACGGTTCGCTATCCGGACCAACCGTCAACAAATCAAACGGACCTGGACCATTCGGCTCAGTTTTCCTTTCCAATGGGGTTTTGCTGGTTACCGAAGCAGGCGACAATGCGCTCTCTTCTTATACTCTCGACAGGGACGGGAAACTTGCTGTTGTTAGCGGTTCGATTCTAAATGCCCAAAGCGCGACTTGCTGGGTAACCGTATATGATAGTTTTGCCTACACGTCTAACGCGGGCAGTAATACATTATCACCCTACCGTATCAAAAATAAAGAACGACTCAGTCTTTTGAGAATCAAGTATAGCACTATTCAAAGTGTTGCTGCTCCCCTTGATAGTGCAGCTAGCGAGGATGGGCACAATCTATACGTGCTGAATGGAAATCAAGGTTCTATTACCGTCTTTAGAATTGGAAAGGACGGTCAACTGGCCCGTCTACAAGTGTTTAAAAATACAGGATTGCCGACTCTAGGTGCGCAAGGATTGGCTTTGCGTTAATTCAAGTGTTCATATGTATTCCCATCTATTTGCATCTAGTTCGGCTACCCCAGCAGCCAGGCAGGGCGCAGGACATTGACCGATAAACGAGCAACGCGGCGGGCGAAAAAACGCCCGCCGCACTATGCGGTTAATCTGGGAAAGTACTTAAATCAACAGGTCATTCAAACGAATTATATTACAGCCTTTACTTTCATAATAGCGCAGCATTTCGTCAATTTTCCTTTTATCATAACTGGTAATGCAATCTGATAATACATTAACGCTATAATTTGCTTTTCGTAAGTTGTAGCAGGTTGATTTAACACAAGCCACAGCATCTGCTCCCGCTATGTAGAAATCACCTATTTCATTTTTACTGATAAAGTCTGCGAACTCCTCACTGCTTAATGCATTTCCTTTGTATTTTGTGAAAACATTTTTTGACTCTATTTTCAAATCCGAAGCTAATTCAGATCCAAGTGTATTGGGTTTAAAAGTCCTCGTGCCGGCCGATAAATTTTCATGCCTTATATAAACAACATAAATATTATTATTGACTGCCCAATCAATAGCTTTATTGATATTGTCAATAATATCCCTGTAATTCTTTGTTATGTCATTTTGAATATCTATTATTACTAAGGCTTTTTTTTGCATAGTATCTCCTCCTGATAGGTAGATTGATTTGTTTGCTTTTTTATCATACCTTGTAATTGCTGACAACAGTATGGCAACAATCTATAATGATAAAAAGAAATTTTGGAGAGGCTATCAGATGAAAGTTGACAGGCTTGTTAGCATTATTATGATACTCCTTGATAAAGAGCGTATAGGCGCACAGGAGTTAGCAGATATGTTTGAAGTTTCATCCCGCACAATCTACCGCGACATAGACTCTATCAACATGGCGGGTATCCCTGTTTGCTCAATATCGGGAGTGGGCGGCGGTTTTGAAATCATGCAGAAATACAAGATTGACAGAAAGGTTTTTTCGACTGCCGACCTTTCCGCGATCCTGATGGGGCTTTCCAGTCTTTCGGGCATGATACGAAGTGATGACCTGGTAAACGCCCTTGCGAAAGTCAA
>JBLMZJ010000059.1:0-11098 GCA_050258735.1 Deltaproteobacteria bacterium
TCTACACTGCTGGCAAGACTCGCTTCAACCAGACCAAGTTCGTTTTCTATAGCTTGGAACGAGTTAAAACCTATCATAGTTTCCCCTTATTTTCGAATCACAATTATTATATAGCCTAAAGTGATAAAAACCAAGAAATACTAATCTTATTCGTATCTCAACCCGGCAAAAAAAAACGAACCTCACTCTTCAGCACTTCATGCAATTCTCAGCGAAACCAGGTCGTCCATGACCGTCGCTGCATAGTCCATCCTTGGACGTCTTTTTTTCTCGGTCTGTTTATTCTTTGTCAAGCGGATATCTTTTATATATTTCGTGCTCTAACCCCATGGCATCCATGACCTTTCCCACCACAAAGCCTATTATATCATCTAGGGTCTCAGGATGATGATAGAAGCCGGGCATGGGAGGTATTATATGGGCGCCCATTTCGGACAGGATCAGCATATTACGCAGATGGATCGAATTCAAGGGTGTCTCCCGGGGCACTAGAATTAGCGGCCGTCTTTCTTTCAGGGTCACGTCAGCCGATCTTTCCAGCAGATTGCCGGAACTGCCATGGGCTATTCCTGACAGCGTACCCATGGTACAGGGTATTACCACCATCCCATCATTGATGAAGGAACCGCTGGCAATGGCCACAGCCAGATTATCATTTTCGTAATATTCCAGCCTTCCCCCCGGCAGGTGCTGACGAAACGCATCTTCAGGTCCGCGGGAAAAATCCCAATCCAACTCCTCTGCCAGTACGATACAAGCTGCTCGGCTGGCTACCAGGTGTACCTCGATGTCCCGCGCCAACAGTTCCTCCAGCAGCCGGACTCCGTAGATCACACCGCTGGCTCCGGTAATTGCGACGATAAATTTACGCACTGAATAACCCTCCCAAGCAAACGAATAGACGCAGAAGGACGCAGTTTTTTGATTCAGATATCTCAGAAAAATCTGTGTTAATCCGTTTATCTGTGGCTAATAAAATAATAATCTGCGTTGATCAGTCAAAATAGTGTCCATCCGTGGTCATTCTAAATCAATATATCTATCAGCGCCATTATGAATATTATTAGTCCAACCCAGTGATTTATTTTAAAGGATGCAAAATTTACCCGGGAGAGGTCGCCGGGTCTTACTATTGCATGTTCATAAATCAGTATGAATGCGGCCAGGAAAATCCCTGCGTAGTAATAAAGCCCCAGGTTTAGTATCAGGCCAGTGGTGACTAAAAATACTATCGTAAAGAAGTGAAATCCGGCAGAAAAAACTAGAGCCCCGGTCTCGCCAAAGCGTGCGGGAATGGAGTATAACCCCAGCTGGCGGTCGAATTCAATATCCTGACAGGCATACATGGCATCAAATCCGGCTATCCAGCATGCTACAGCCAATCCTACTATCAGCGGCTGCCAGTCAAAGGTCCCGGATATCGCTATCCAGGAGCCAACCGGCCCTATGCCTATAGCGAGCCCAAGAATAAAATGGCACCACCAGGTAAACCGCTTGGTGTATGAATACAGCCATAAAATAACAACAGCGAGGGGGGCGAGTTTGAAGCATAAGGGATTGAGCTGCCTGGAAGCAATAAAAAGAAGGACAAAACATACAATAACAGCTGACCATACCCCGATTGCCGGCAGACGTCCCTCAGCCATCACCCAGTTGGCCGTGCGGGCATTGGCCCGGTCGAAACGCCGGTCGATCAGGCGGTTCAGGCAAAGTGCCGCCGTGCGTGCGGATACCATGGCCAGGGTTATCCACCAAAACTGGCCAATTGTTGGAGAACCGTTTCCCAAATACCAGGCGGCCAGAAAGGCGCCCAAATAAGCAAAAGGTAACCCAAAAAGGGCATGCTCGATATCGACCATATCCAGAAATTCTTTTATTTTGCTCAAAGACTGCTCCCCCCGGCAGAATCAAACTGATCCCCAAATAAAAAAGGAAAACAGAACTGGTTTTCCTTTTGATTCAACTATTGCTTTTCGCCGATCATATTAGACTACAGCGGCCTTTTCAATATCGCAGCTATACAGATGCATTTCAGTCAGAACCTTTTCCAAAGGAATATTAGCACCAGCCGGGCTCAGGTTCAGGCTATGAAAAAGATGACGGCTTTCGTTATAATATACCTCCGCCTCATTATAATATCGGCGGTCCTGCAGAAGTTCCATAGCCATACCATAATTAAAGCCCAATTGGGTATAAAGTATTTTATTCTCCTCATCCATACCCGCCATTTCGGCGGCGGTCAGAAATGCTGTGGTATATAAAGGAGCACGTGTTTTTAGTAAGACCTCGTGCGGAGAAACATTCATTTTATGTTGCCAGACCAGGCCCTCATTTATGTCAGCTACCATATCGGAGAAATTCTTCAACAAATGAGAAGTATTGGCCGAAACCAACTGTTTAAGCACATTGCCAAACAGGTAATCCGCAATGAGTATGCTGAACTGCAGTTCCTGATCGTGGCCCTGTCCTTCCCCTTCATCCTTGACTGAACAATAGACATGGTTGGCAAGGTGAAGAGTCTTGAACACATTAGCCATAGCCAGGCCCAAAGACCGGCTTAGCCCGGCTAGTCTATAGGCCGCCAGTACCAACGGCGGCAGGACGTTCCAGGTGAAATCCTCCTTTAATCCATCGACATACGGAAGCAAATCTTCCCACCAGGGTAACAGCCCTTGCCGGAACCGCACATCGATCTCATTCACATCATTATCCAATTCTCTTATGAATGATAATCTTTTCAACAACCTGTCTTCCTCCACCGGAATAAATCCATAATATCTCAGATTACCTAAAACAAATCTATAATTATAATCATTATCATTTTTATAATCTTATAATTTTGCGGACAGCACTCCGCACCAAATATTATTATAACAACTTCGCGTACAATATCCACTAAATTTCGCGCAGTATCTTAATATATAGATAAAACAATTATACCATAAGGCGGCGTGACCTCTTTAAGGGAATTCAGTCAAAATAAAAGCCCTACTTGTTATCCTGCAAGTAAGGCTTATCTAATAATTATCATAATCTCTTTCTGTCAAGTTTCTTCGGTCTACTAAAATAGTATCCCTCCTAAATATTGGCCACCAGGCGCATCTCCCGTTCTTCGATTATTCCCCTTTGCACCTCAGATGCTTTTATGTCGGTCGCTCCGAACATAGCCTCCAGGTAATTGCATGCATCCCAGGGGTTAACCTTATCCCCGCAGGTAAATACATCTACTGCCGCATATCCCAGCTCGGGCCAGGTATGGATCGCCAGGTGAGACTCTGAAATAACAACTACGCCGCTTATCCCTTGTGGGCTGAATTTGTGAAATACGAATTCCCTAATTTCAGCGCCAGCCTCCAAAGCTGCGTTGACCATGATATCTTCCACTTGTTTGATATCATTCAACACTTCAAATTTACAGCCGTATAATTCGGCCAAAACATGTCGCCCCAAAGACTGCAATCATGTCGCCTCCCTTTAAATAATGATTAAAATCCCAGACCTCCTTCCAAAAAAAGTCCATGTAGAATTGTAGCATATTTCTGCAGCATGTCAATTGTTTGGTCAAATTTAATTATTCCCATTTCAATGGTATTTCTTGCAACTTGCAACCAACATGCTGCAGATTATATTATTCTATGTTTTTTATTAATTTTGTAACGTCAGCAGTTAAGCCCTTTTTGTCACCTGTCTGGAAACGATCCTAGGCCCAGTACAAAGTCAGGACAGATGCCACCAGAGTGAAAACCGCTGAAATGGCGACTGCCACCGGAATTATTTTGGATTCGATACCCAGGCTGTCTATAGTGGCTGCAGCATTCTGCAGTTTAGCCGGAGAAATAACGCTGGCCAAACCGCCGGCGATAGCAGTACCGGCTGTTACCACTAATCCATTGACATGCAGGATACCTGAAGTCATCAGATTATACTTGGTAAACAAAGCGATCGTTGAAGCCTCGCTGCCGCTCACAAAACCGCCGAGCAAGCCGAGGAATGCAGCTACCATCGGATAGAGTCCGCGGAAGAAATCCGCCGAGCTGCTAGCCAGGACCGAAATCATATTGAAATCGGGATTGGGGATCCAAGCACCATTTACGGTGTCACTGGCTGACCACATCATTACATAAGCAATAGCAAAGAATATCGCTGCGGAAAAAACCGGCCGGGGAGCTCGTGCCAGCCACTTCTTACCTATATCCTTCCACTGTTCACCAGTGGGCTTGAGGAAAGGCACCGACAGAATAGTACTGATCAATACCCAGGTATAAGCATTCCACAACATACGGGTCATGACCGGTTTCCCCCCGGGGATGATCTGCAGCGGCATGGCCATATCCTTGAAAAGATAATTATAGACCGGCGACCAGAAGTTGATGATCAGACAGCTGCCGATCAGGATCAGCCAAGGTCCCAGAGCCTTCATTAGTGACATTTCGCCCTGTATGCCCAGGTCCTCCTGGGAAAGTGCGTCTTTTTCCAGAATGGCCTTGCCGGTGATCTTGAGATATGCCAGCATCATCAGTATCGTAGCAAGACCGGCTATTACACCGGTAAGAACGATACCTTTGCCCACATAGGCTACTCCCATCGCGGTAAAGCCCATGGTCAGCCCCGCCAGCAGGCAGGGAACTATACCTTCCTTGATCTTGGCCCAACCGCCCACTAGATATAGCATTCCAAAACCGATCATGGTAGATATTATCGGCATGAACTTGGAAAAGACCAAAGCCGATTGTTCCAGCGGAGTGCCGGTCATATCCGCAAAGACCACCAGGGGAGCGCCCAGCAGCGCATAGGTGCAGAGCGAATCAAAACCAAGGGCGGGCAAAGCCACTGCTACGAACGTGGAATAGCCCAGCGCCAGCATGATGGGCGGCAATATGGAAACCGGGGTAGCACCCACCGCTACCAGCAGAGTGCCGATGCCCATATTGATGATCATGATCTGCACAGCCTGGTTACTTTTGGCAATGGTCTTCACAAAAACAACTATCCTTTTTAAAGCTCCCGTTGATTCCAGGAACGTTATCTGCAGAATAGAGGTAGCGACCATCAAAGAAACGGGGAACGAAGCAACGATGCCAGCAACGCTGGCGGTAAGAGCCACCTGCCATGAGGTGTGGAAGAAAAGAACGCCGATGCCGACTACCAGGATCCAACCGGTCAAACCGGAGAGATCAGCCGGCCACTTGGGAATAATGAGGAGCAAAAGAACTGCAATAATAGGTACCAGGGTAAGCAATACATCCATCCAACAACCATCCTCCCATACTAAACATAACCGTTTCTACTGCCATTGCGACCCGGAACATGGTAAACCGCTCCTTCGCAATGGCCATACATTGAAATTTTAACAGAAGTCGACATGATATAAAAGTATAAATTTTAATTGGTATATTCAGGCGCACGTATAATCCCGTTGGTGATTTCTCAGTTCATAGAATCGGGATCAGACGGCCGCTCACCGCAAGTTAATCTCCTTTTAAAACTGGCTTGAGTTCTTACCCGCCTTGAAACCTTGCCTTTTAGGAACAGCCGGGTTATTATTTAGCTTATATTGGAACTGTATGTCCTTCATAATTATTCATTATTAATATATTGATAAAAGAGGTTTCTCATGATCGAAGCGATATTGGCCTGGGCCTTCAACTTTGTGACCAATGCCATCTCCACTATTGGATATTGGGGCATTGCCCTGTGTATGGCTATAGAGAGCTGTAATATCCCTCTGCCCAGCGAACTCATCATGCCCTTCGGCGGTTATCTGGTCTCGACCGGTGAATTCACGTTTTGGGATACGGTATTGGCTGGAACAGCGGGTGGCACCGTTGGCTCAGTAGCCTCCTATTATATTGGCCGTTTCGCCATGCACTCCCCTTTGTTGTTTTGGGTTTCTGATAATAAAAAGGGGAAATTGATCCGCTGGTTCGAAAAACACGGTGAAAGCACCGCTTTCTTTTCAAGACTGCTCCCGGGTATCCGTACCTTTATATCTTTGCCGGCTGGAGCAGCCGGAATGAACATATTTCGCTTTACCTTCTATACCATCATCGGCACCTTTTTATGGTGCTGGTTTTTGGCCTATCTGGGTTATGTATTGGGTTCCAACTGGACCATACTCAGCGTCTACTTCCATGAAGCTGATCTGATCGTCCTGATCGGACTGATCGGTATCATCATCTATTACCTGATCAGAAGAAAGCTGCGAAAATAGTTTATGCGGGGGGTTAAAAGGTGCTCATAAAGCGGATATCTTCTTTTATAATGATATTGATGATCCTGGCCGGTGCAGTAATAACTCCGGACCAACCTGTCTTTGCCGCTTCCAAATCCGAAAAAAAGGTCCTCATCCTAATCAATGACTACATTGGCGTTGATGATATTGCAAAGAACAACATCCCCAATCTGCAAGCCCTGGCTAAACAAAGCGGCATTGGCCTGATCAACAACCGGGTAAAAAACAAGGTACCGGCCAGCGCCTATATGTCTCTGGGGACTGCCAACCGAGTAGCTACTGTAGATGGCAGTGAGATGTCCTTTGACAGCAGTGAAGCTGTCCCCTCCCTGGATGAGATCTATGAAAACCCCTCGTCTCCTCTCAATGCCGGTATTTTATACAGGCAATTCACAGGGAAAACTGCTCCAACAGCGGGTGTAGTGAACCTCTACATAGAACCGGCCACCAAATATGCGCTTACCCATAATCCCTTATATGTCCCCGGTGGTCTCGGTTACTGGGCCCGTACCCAAAATTTCGAAACAGGGGTACTGGGCAACTCTGACACCATATACTCTCTGGACCGTAGTGCGGCTATCCTGGCCATGGATGAAAAGGGGATCGTACCCCGGGGTCTGGTGAGCAACGGGATACTCAAACCTGATCCCAACAGTCCCGGCGGCCTGCGCTCGGATCATACCCGGCTGCTGAAAGAACTGGAAAAAATGCTGGCTGGCTGTGACATCGTAGTTATGGACCTGGGTGATACCAGCCGGGTGGAGCTTTCCCGCGTTAATTGTGCCGACTCTGTTGTAGCCCGGCAAAGAGCCCAGGCCTTGAAGAGAAATGATCAGCTCCTGGGCAAAATATTGAAACAGATAGATCTGAATAAAACGATGATAATCATGGTAACTCCGAACGCCAATGCGGATATGGTATTTGCCGGCAACTTTACCCTTACACCCATCATTGTATACAACCCCGAGGCAGGGCCGGGCTACCTTTCTTCTCCTACCACCAGGCGCAGTGGCCTGGTCACCAATGTGGATCTTCTTCCCACGGTCATTTCATATATGACGCCTGGAAATAATACCGGGGCTATGACAACAGTGGCAGCTCAAAACGGCAGTTTCGCTGACCTGACAGCCAAGGTCAAGCTCTATCAGGACATTCGGAACAGCCGTAATCCCTTCCATTACGTCTTTATGCTTATGGCCCTGTTGATGCTTTTGATAGCCTTCCTGGCCTATCTGCAAAGCAACAAAAAGCTGGCATCTTACCTGACCATTATTGTTTTCACCGTACTAAGCACACCGCTGGTGTTTTTATTCCTGGGTTACACCCGTTACCAGTACCTGCCGCTGATACTGATACTTGTGCCGGTAGCAGCCTGGCTCGTTGCGAAAATCGTATTGCTTGTAACTGACAGCTCGGAGACCGGGCTGCTCCTTCTTACATGTCTGACCGGCATATCGCTGCTGGTTGACTGCTTCCGTGGTTCTCCCTGGATGCTGGTATCGCCGTTGGGATCCGATACCATTGCCGGCGGCAGATTCTACGGGATCGGCAATGATTATATGGGGGTGCTGGTAGCCACATCGGTCATCGCTACCATGCTGCTGCTAAACCGTATCAAGTTGCGTCAGCCGGTCAAAGTACTGCTCGGTATGCTGCCCTTATTGATATCAGCGTTCGCCATAGGCGCTCCGGAGGTGGGAGCAAATGTGGGGGGGTTGATCACTGCACTGGTAGCCCTGGGCATGTTTATCGTAACTATCACCCAAACCAGGGTAACCTTTAAGCGTTTGGCTGTAATTGGTCTACTGGCGGTCATGGCGGTATTGATCGTGGCGAAGCTCGATGCCACATTCAGTGCCAACCCCTCCCATGCCGGCAAAGCTATCAGCAGCTTATTTTCCGGCGGATATCAGGTATTCCTTTCAATAATAATTACCAAACTGGGGATACTGGGCTCCACGGTGATCCATTCCAGCTGGACTATTATCCTGATCCTGGATCTATTGCTCCTGCTCGTCTTTAAACTAAAAATGCCGGATGTTTTCCGGTTACTGAACGATAATAGTCCGCCCCTCGCACAATCAAACCGCATCCTGGCTATTTCAACAATGGCTCTGTTCGTTTTCAATGATACAGGGGTAATCGCATCGGCGATAATTCTGCTATATATTACAGGCTGTTTGCTTATATCTGCACAAGACAGCCCTTTCCCTGAACAAGGACGGTAAGAACCATGAAAAAGATATCTTTCCTGCTGGCAATCATTATACTGCTAAGCCTGCTGGTCCCGGCTGCCATGGCTTCACCCGGGCAGGGCCAGGTACTCATATGCCTGATCGACCGGATGAATCTGGCTGATCTTGACCAACAAGACACCCCCTGTCTCTGGTCCCTTATGCAGCAAGGGGGCATTGGCCTGCTGAATTCGCCCAGCGCCGGCGAAAGGAACACCCAAAACACCTATTGCACGATATCAGCCGGCAGCCGTGTATTATCATCAGGCGGAGCGGCCCTGAACTTCCAGGCCGATGAATCGGTAAACCTTGAAAAGGCCGGTAATGTCTTTGCCCGAAATACCGGAATCCAACCCGGGAGTCATAACCTGGTAGCCTCCAGCATCGAAACCATCAAAAAAAATAACCTCAAATCCAATCTGGTTGTGCCGGGCATCCTTGGCGACCAACTGCATCAACGCGGTGACTCGGCTGCAGTTATCGGAAATTCCGATCTGCCGGGTTATTATTCCCGCTTAGGTGTTCTGCTGGTCATGGACTCCAGGGGATTGGTTGACAACGGCATGATCGACAGCAGTATGACCGTCCCTTCTCCCTACCTGGGCCGAGAGTCCAATTACCGGGAGATAATTTCTCAAAGCAGGCAGCTGGACAATGCGGTGCTGGTCATCGAGTTCGGCGATCTGACCCGTATGAACAATATGAGTACTATGTTTTCCCCAACTGCTCTGATGACTGAGAAAAAGAAACTTCTCAGGCAAATCGACTATTGTCTGAGCGAGGTGCTGGAGCAAAAGGACTACCGTGCGATATATGTAATCAGTTCATCCCCTGATAATACAGCTCTGGAAAACGAAGAATTACTGACCCCGCTGATAATTGTAAAACCGGGATTCAATGGCATCCTCACCGGTATATCTACCCGGCGTGAAGGTATCGTATCCAGCCTGGCTTTAAAAGACTCCATAATGAGTTCACTTTACTCCGATTGCAGAGAATCAATATCATCCGTTCTACAGGCCGATCGTTTCCATTACATCCAGCAGCTGAATCACCAGGTCATCTCCAACTATGTAAACCAAAAGTGGTTTCTAAGGGTTATATTCCCCCTGCTGTTTGTACTGCTGGTCCTTTCTGGTATCCTGACGTGGCAGGGCCGGGCTGGGAGGTGGCGTGATCTCATCAACCTGTTCATTGCCTCAGTACCGTTGAATCTCCTGGTGATGGCTAATATAACAGTTGTCAGACCGTGGCACCTGATCCCCCTGTTCTTGATAGGGAACCTTCTCTTCACGGCCCTGTTCCTCCTGCTGGCGCGGGTATTCCGGTGCCGAGCGCTGGCTATGGCTGGATTATTCACTATAGTATGCATCGCCCTGGATCTGATACTTGGCCTGGGGATGCTGGAGAAATCAATGATGAGCTATCGGATCATGCGCGGGTCCCGTTACTACGGGCTCGGCAATGAATACATGGGGGTCCTGATCGGATCGGCTATCATGTTGGCCTCCATGTTCTTGCAGCGGTTTTCCAGCCGGCTGAACCGCTACCTGATTGTAGCCTTGTTTGTCGCTGTCATTTTCCTGAATGCTTATCCCCGCTTCGGGGCAAATGTCGGTGGTACCATTACGGCCGCTATCGCTTTGGGTTACACCTATTTGAAGTATATCGATCAAGTGCTGGATCTGAAGAAAACCTCGGTGATCCTGTTGGGTACTTTGCTGCTGCTTGTCGTCATGTCGGTCATAGATCTCCAGCAGCCCGCCGCCCTGCAATCGCATCTGGGGCACAACGTCAATATGCTCTTACACGGTGAATCACAGAAATTTGGCTACCTGATCATAAGAAAAATACAGATGATGCTGAAGGTGATGAACTTTACGGTCGCCAATTGGGTTATACTTGCGGGTATCCTGGCTGCCTGCTATGGGGTGTTTCGTCCCGGCTCCGGTTTGTCAAAGTTTAAGCAGAGAGTCCCCGTGATCTATACGGGTCTGAAAGGTTTGATCGTTGCTGCCGTGGCAGCCATTATCTTCAATGATTCGGGAATAACAGCCGCGGCCTCGCTGTTCATCTACACCATGCTCATGATGGCTAGCTACTGGCAGGCTGACCCTGGCAAATAAAAAACCCGTTAATCTGGCATATCAACTTGTCAGTAACGGGCTTCTTCCGGTATTTTGTTCTATGTTCGGGACAGTTTAGGGCAAACCGTTTACTATGTTCTTAATGCCATGTACGAATTCCTTTTGATAGCCTTCACCAACCAGGTCGTACAGAAGGCTGTTGAAACTGGCGCCTTCCTGAGCGACACTGCGGGCTATCTCTTCCCCCTTGGGGGTCATGAATACCCTGATAGCCCGGCGGTCCTGAGGATCGAGCTGCCGTTCGACCAACTGGTCTTTTTCAAGTTTATCCACCAAAACTGTCATAGAAGAGCTGTCGATCAAGGTCCGATTGCCGATCTCTTTAAGCGTAAGGCCATTTTCCGCCTCTAAACATAAAAGTATAAAGGATTGCGGAATGCTTATACCAAAGGGCTCCAGTTTGGTACTGAGGTGTTTGTCGATCTTTTTCATTACAGCCCTTAATCCAAAACAAAGAAAGATGTCCAAATTAGACATTATTAAAA
>JBLMZJ010000060.1:0-2868 GCA_050258735.1 Deltaproteobacteria bacterium
CGTCTTGTAGATGAGGATATAGATCTGGTCGTATCCGGGATCAACCATGGTCCTAATCTGGGTACCGACGTTCTGTATTCGGGTACTGTTTCAGCTGCTGCCGAAGGGGTTCTTTTAGGCATACCCTCGATCGCAGTATCCCTAAATTCGCATGACAGCGAGATAGATTGCAGCTTCGCTGCTCATTTTATGGGTAATTTTATCAAGTTGCTTATGAAACAGGAAATAGAAAGGAAAACTTTAATCAATATAAATATACCGGTCTTGGCCCCTGAGGCTATCAAAGGGGTCAGAATCACCAAACTAGGAGTCAGAAATTATGACAACCTTTTTGATGAGAGGAAGGATCCACGGGGAAATACTTATTACTGGATGGGCGGAGGCGTGATCGAAGAGGAACAGGAGCCGGAGTCTGACGTTAAAGCAGTTCAGGAGTCATATATAAGTGTAACTCCTATTCATCTGGACCTTACGGACTACAAACTAATTGATCAATATCGCCAATCATTTGCATGCAGCCTTGACCTGGCAGGGGACAAACTATGACCGCATTTAGTCTTGGTATCAATATTGTAATATTCTTTTTGCTGGTAAATTTGCATTACTTTAATCGAAAGCGACAGGATCCCAATTATCCGAAGAAGTCTCTGACTAAAATGATCATTTTTCCTGTAATGCTCGGAATAGCATTTACGGCACTGTTTGATATCATGAAGGGCTTCATGTTTTATCAGCTTTTGATTTTCGGGCTGGTAGCGGGCTTTCTCTACTGGCTGTTCTATGTAGCCGGACGGAGATGAAAATAACTATAGAAAAAAGATTTTGCGCGTTTATCCAAAGTATAGTACCATTTTTACGGTATAGTATTTTTTGAGGAGGTTATTTAATGAAGGTATACCCGACCAACAAGATTCGAAACATAGCTCTGGTAGGACACGGCGGTACAGGAAAGACCTCACTGGCCGAGGCCATGCTGTTCAATACCGGTGCTAGTAAAAGGCTGGGTAAGACTGACGACGGAAATACAGTGGCAGATTATCTGCCTGAGGAAATAAAGCGTAAGATTACCATTAGTACAGCTCTGGTACCTTGTGAACACAAGGACCACAAGATAAATGTACTGGATACTCCGGGTTATTCTGATTTCTACTTCGAGGTTATCGCTGCTTCCCGGGTGGTTGACTCCATGGTGGTGGTACTCTCAGCTACCGCTGGCGTTGAAGTACAGACCGAAGTGATTTGGGATGATTTCCCCAATGTCCCCAAGTTGGCCTTTGTTAATCGTATGGACAAGGAAAACGCAGACTTCTACAAAGCAGTTAGCGAAATGAAGGAGAAGTTCGGTGGTACCATAGTTCCCGTCCAATTACCCATCGGGGCGGAAGATAAGTTCAAGGGCGTGGTAGACCTGATCTCCATGAAGGCCCTGATGTTTGAAGCGGGCAGCGGAAAGGTATCGGTCCAGGATATACCGGCTGACATGCTGGATGATGTTGAGAGCTATAAAGAAGAACTGATCGAGGCAGCCGCCGAGGCTGATGATGAATTGCTGACCAAGTATCTGGAAGGCGAAAGCCTGACGGATGATGAAATTAAGGCTGGTATCAAAGCGGCGGCGGGCAGCGGTTCCTGCGTATTTGCGTTCTGCGGGGCGGCTACCCAGAATATTGCCATATCTCCCTTGATGGATTTTATAGTTGACTGTGGGGCAACTCCGGACCGCAATCCCATAGTAGCAGGTAAAAACATCGAAACAGAACCGATGTCGGTCCAGGTTTTCAAGACTATTGCCGATCCCTACATCGGGCGAATGAATATGTTCCGCCTTTTCACCGGCTCCATGAAAGCCGATTCGGTTTACTACAACTCCACCAAGGAAAAGGACGAGAAGATTAGTCAGATCCTGATAATGACCGGTAAGGAACAGGCCAATGTTCCCGAAATATTTGCCGGTGATATTGCTGCACTGGCCAAGCTTTCAACTACAACTACCGGTGATACCCTGTGCACCAAAGCCAATCAGGTAGTCATTGATCCCATACAGTTCCCCGAACCCACTCTTAGCATGGCCATCGAGCCCAAGAGCAAGGGCGATGAGGACAAATTGAGCGGCGCCATCCAGAGAATACTGGAGGAAGACCCCACTATTCGGGTAGAAAAGAATACCGAGACCAAGCAAACCATTCTGAAGGCTATGGGCGATACCCATGTAGATATAGTTCTAGATAAGCTCAGCCGCAAGTTTGGAGTGGATGTGGTAAGCAAGGAGATGCGCATTCCTTATCGCGAGACCATTCGAGGGATGGTTGAGGCCGAAGGCAAACATAAAAAGCAGACCGGCGGGCATGGTCAGTTCGGTCATGTATGGATAAAGTTCGAACCCACTGATGAAGGAGACTTCATCTTTGAAGACAACGTATTCGGTGGTTCAGTACCGCGCAACTACTTCCCAGCGGTTGAAAAGGGCCTGATCGAAGCCATGGAAGAGGGCGTACTGGCCGGGTATCCGGTCAAGAACCTCAAGGCCACCCTTTACGATGGTTCCTATCATTCGGTGGATTCCTCAGAAATGGCTTTCAAGCTGGCTGCCCGTCTGGCCTACAAGAAGGGCCTGGAGATGGCCAAGCCGGTGCTGTTGGAGCCCATTTACAACGTTGAGATCGAAGTGCCGGAAGCCTACATGGGCGATATCATAGGCGATCTGAACAGCAAGCGTGGACGGGTACTGGGCATGGACTCGGCCGGGCGCAAACAGATCATAAAGGCACAGGTTCCTCTCGCTGAGATGGCCAGATACACTATCGATCTGAAATCCATGACCCAGGGCCGCGGCAAGTTTAAGATGGAGCCTGACCATTATGAAGAGGT
>JBLMZJ010000061.1:0-41385 GCA_050258735.1 Deltaproteobacteria bacterium
CCGTTTCGATGCTTTTTATCATTCAAACAAAAGCAAGGTCAACTTATTGACCAAAAGGGGTTTACAGGATTTCGTAAACAGCGGAATGCTGACCGACCATTTCCATGCTGCTCGTGCTTTCACCAGAGACGAGGTAATATTTATAATTGAATTTATCCTCGATCAACTACAAAACAATGAATGCTTTCAAATACAATTATTAAAAAATGATCATGCTATCGGTAATCTGGAATTCAGTTATTATGAGGATCAAGTATTATGGGTTTTCGATTCTTATTCGGGGTATGGTGAGGACTACTTTGAAGCAATTATTGATTCTCCGCAATTACTTGAGTTATTCGACGATTTCATCAAGAATGAGTTTATCCCCAACCATACCCTGCCTCAGTCAGAGACGATAGAATTCATGGAATACTTGCTATCAATAGCCTGAGGACAAGATTTTGAGCTTATATATTTAAATTCAAGGTGAAACAGAGTTGACCGGCATAAAAAAAGGTCATGTCCTAAAACATGACCTTGGTAGTTAACTGGTGAAAACCAGGAAGCTACTAGGGTTCTACCTCTTCAGTTTTTCTCAGGTAGTTGTGGAAATAGAATTCGAAACCGGCAATCACTACGCCGAATATCAGTATGGCCCAGAAATCCCGGGTGGTTACCGTACCCCAGCCTTCCATCACGGCATAAGCCAGAACCGCCGCTACCAGACCTTCTACTATCGATGTGACAGTATTGCTGCTGGCGCGAAGGATGACCAGGTCGCCGAGCAGATAGTTGATAGCGGTCCCTACCACGGCGATGAGGAGGACCATAGTCAAGGTTGCCCGGCCGATCAGGGTCAGGGTCAACCAGGCTGCTACCAGAATGACCAGGAACTTAAGAATGATCGCTGTCCATGTCTTGTTGATGACTGTTCACTCCTTTTCATTTTGCTTTGAAAATATGATGGTTAATCAACGATGACTATATTTATTGTCTCTAATATTCAGGTCTTTATACTTATTTATTATTGCTGAATAAGGCAGGATGGGGCGAAAGCGCTTTCATCACCGGACGGTTGAATATCATTTTCTATAGTATTGGGAGGAGCGAGTGTGAAACGCGGTTTACCCAGGTGTTCCTGGATGATGGCATAAGCCGGGTCGAATTTCTCGTAAAACATGACGATAAGATCACCGGGTTCAGCATAGCTCAAGGCCAAGCGCAGGGCATCAGCTTCATCCAATACGATCTTGATATCCTCGGGTCGGGCTCCGCCGGCCAGGGCTCCCTCAAACAGCAGGTTGGCCGTTTCTCCCCGGGCCCGGCCCCGGGGGTCTTGGTCTTCTTTTATATAGAGTTGGTCAAAGGCGCTTCCCGCGAGTTTCCCCACAAGAGTCATGTTGCTGTCCCTGCGGTCGCCCGGCAGACCGATTATGGCGACTGAACGGTTCCTGGGCAGGCTGCCCGCGAAATCGATAACCGCATGATAACCGCCCAGGTTGTGGGCGTAATCGAGCAGGACCTGGTATTCGCCCATATCAAAGAGGTTGAAGCGGCCGGCGTTGATCTCGGGATCAGGGGTGAAGGAGGCCAGTCCCTGACTAATGATATGATCCGGCACCCCCAGCGCAAACAGGCAGGCCGCGGCGGCCAGTGCGTTCTCGATATTGCAGGCGGCCTTGCCGCCATAGGTGATGGGTATGTCGGCAACCTGGATCAAAGGCACTCGGTAACCCTGCCAGTAGACCACTATATGCCCCTCCTCTTGGGTCACCGCAATATTACCCGCTGCAATATGCTCTTCTATGATCGGGTTGCGGCAGCTCTTAGCGAAATAAATGAGAGGTGCACGGATGCCCCGGGCCAGATAGGGCAGCATGATATCATCAGCATTCAGGACAGCAAAGCCGGACGGTTTTATTGCTTCTACAACCAGGGCCTTGGCAAAGGCCAGGTCTTCCAGGGTTTCCACACCGTCCAAACCAAGGTGGTCATCGCTGATGTTGAGCACCGCCCCGACATCGGCCAGATCATAGCCCAGTCCGTGACGGACGATTCCACCCCGGGCAGTCTCCAGGATTGCGATATCGACATCCCGACGGTACAGCAGAGAACGGGCGCTGCGGGGACCGGTATTATCGCCCTGTTTGATGCAGCTGCCATCGATATAGGTCCCGCTGGAACAGGTCATGCCGATCCGTTTACCGGTGAGTGCGAGAACGTGGCTCACCATCCTGGTGACGGTGGTTTTGCCGTTAGTGCCGGTTATGGAAATGATGGGGATGGAGTATGATTCCTCCGGGTACATGAAATCGATCATGTCAGAAGCTACATTGATGCCTTCCCCTTCTCCTGGATAGAGGTGCATCCTCAGTCCGGGGGCGGCATTGACTTCGATGACTGCCCCCTGTCCGTTTTTTAAAGGTTCTGAAATATCGGGGCAGACCAGATCGATGCCGGCTACCTCCAATCCGATGACATGGGCGGCCTTCACTGCAAGAGCCTGATTGTCGGGATGGACCGTCGCCGTGCAGTCCCGGGCATTGCCTCCGGTACTCAGGTTGCCGTTCTGGCGTAAATAAACCGCCTGTCCGGGCTCCGGCACCGAATCTACGTCCCAGCCGGAACGTCCCAGCAGTTCGACAGCTATCTCGTCCAGATGGATACGGGTCATGGGCTTTTCATGGCCCCAGCCGCGCAAGGGGTTAGTGTTCTCCTGGGCTACCAGTTCTTCGATCGTATGAAAACCGTCGCCTATAACGAAAGGAGGGGTGCGTTCGGCTGCTGCCGCTGCCCGATTTCCAACTACCAGGACGCGGTAGTCTTTGCCGGGGATATGTTTTTCCAGCATCACCCGGCCGGTCAGCTTTCGGGCGAGACGATACGCGCTGCGCAGCAACTCTTCATTGTCGATTTCAGTGGAGACCCCCCGGCCCTGATTGGCATCGAAGGGCTTGATCACCACCGGGTAACCCATACGCTCGGCCATTATCACCGCGTCATTCTCGCTGTAGACCAGGCAGCCTTCCGGGACGGGAATTCCATGTTCATGCAGGAGTTTTTTTACCAACTGCTTGTTCTTGGCCAGGTCGACCGCTATACAGCTGGTGCTGTCCGGCAGAGAAGCCTCGATCAGCCGGGAGCGGCTGCCATAGCCAAACTGCAGCAGGCTGTTTTCATCCAGCCGCCGGACTGGTATGCTGCGTTTGCGGGCCTCCGCCATAAGGGCCCGGGTGCTGGGGCCCAGATCATAATAGGATACCTTTCGCTGCAGTTGGGCCAGGTGATCTTCCAACAGATCAGGCTGATCTTCGATCAGGGCGGTGACGATATCTACGGCCGTCTCGCCGAAATCCCGGGCACATTCCGCCAGGGAATATTCGTAGATTATGCAGTAGGTTGAGGGTTCCTCCAGTATGCGGGTCTTACCGAAGAATACCTCATATCCGTTGATGCACTGGAGCTCCAGAGCCAGATGCTCGGTGACATGGGCCATAAAAGTACCTTCAAATAACCGTTCCACCAGGCCGCCTTCATGGCCGGTCGAGCAGTGATGCTGGTTCAGACCGGGAAACCAGTTCAAAAGCCGGGCATTGAAGCCAGGTATGTCATTAGTGGTGGTATCAGCCAATTCTCCTATATCCACAGTCATCTTGACCACTGGTTTGTGACTGTATATATTTCTCCCCTGGAAAACATCCATGCTGATGATCTTCACGGTAGCGGTCCTCCTGATAAGGCCTAATCGGTTAATGCATGCGGATTACTTCCCGCCGGTCAAAGTCGAAGCCAAAGCCCCGGGACAGGACATGCAGGCTGGCATTGGCGATCGACAGGATCTCATTGGGCTGTGACTCCGAGACATTGGAACTCTTGATGGTCTTGCCGTCGATGACGGTCACGGCGTTGGTCCCGATCACTTCAAAATGATCGTCGGGGTAGACCACGATAGCGGTATCTTCGTCGATACCGATACCCAGGGTCCCTGGGTTTTCTGCCACACCGCAGAGCAGACGGCCCAGTCGGCCGCGCTGGTCGAAGTGCTGGTCGATAATGACCCCATCCATCAAGTTGAGTCCGGGCGCCATCTTCAGGGTACACTTGCGGGCGGCGTCGTTGCTGTTGCCTTCCACGATCATGGTGCTGCTCATGACTGAAGCACCGGCACTGGTGCCGATCACCGGGATGCCGTCCATGAACGAGTCATAGAGTACTTGATAGGCCCGAGTGCCGCCCAGGATGCTGGTGATGCGCAGCTGGTCACCGCCGGTGAAGAAAAAGCCGGTTGCTTTCCTGAGCCTTTCTGCATTATCGTCCATATTGGCTTCATCGCGGCTGCTGATATCAATGACATCCACATCCCTGACACCCAAGCGGTAAAAGACATCCTTGTATTCTTCACCGGTCTCTTCCGGGTGTTTGGTGGCGGTGGTTATGATACCCAGCCGGGAATCCTCGCCGCCGATGATATCGACGACTTCCTCCAGGATCCGGCTGTCCCCGTATTTATCCTCGGCACCGCCTATGATGACCAGTTTGCCCTTTTTATTGTGTCCCATGATTCCCTCCTGTTTTCAGAAGATCTATAAGTATTATTTTTCAAACCGGCCGCGTTTAACTGCTTTTTGCTCTCTCACTGCCATTTCACCTTTGGCCAGCAAGGACTGAATGGCCAGATCATCCCGGCGCAGGACCAGCAGGTCGGCATCACTGCCGGGTCGGATGCAGCCCTTGCGAGGGTAGAGTTTAAGCAGACTGGCCGGGTTTATCGTGAAGGCCTTCAGTACCGCTGAAAATTCCAACCGGGTATCCACAACTGCCGCCCGCAGGTCGGCAAGCAGTTGTCCAATGGCAGCGGTAGCGGCCGAACCGGAGCTTGAGGCTGGAGAACTGCCGTTGCCGTCCGAAGATACCGTTACCCGGTCCAGGCTGGATCGCAGCCGCAGCAACCTTGCGAGCGATTCCGGTATGCTGTAGCCTGCGGTCTCACCGGCGGTCAGATCTATGTTGCCGCCCCGGGGCAGGAAGCCCAGTCCCTGCTCAAAAACCCGCGGATTACGATTTATATGGGTGGGCACGAACATACCCGGGGAAAAATCCGATTGTTCTATGAGATCGAACAGCGGTTTCAAACCTTCCCTGCCATCACCGACATGCAGATGCAGGACGCCGGCTTTATCTCCCAGCATACCGCCAGCCAGGGCTTCAGAGGCCAGGTTGCGCAGGTCGGGCAGGGTGGGGTGATATGAACGGTAATCGGAGATGGCGATCTCTCCTATACCGATCACCTTGTCCAGCAGGACGATATCGGTAAGCGGTCGGCCGGTCAAGGTTTCAGTAGGGCTGCCATAACTGCCGGTATATATGAAAGTAGTTATCCCTTCGGCTTCCAGCCCCCGGGCCTTGGCCAGCAGACCGGCTATACTGCGGCTTATACTGTCAAAGCCCAGTACTCCTACCAGGGTGGTAACGCCAGCTTCAACTATCTCACTGAATTCCAGCTCGGGGATGCGGCTGGCTGGTCCCTGTTCACCGCCCCCGCCGGTGATATGGACGTGTCCGTCGATCAGTCCGGGGCATACCAGACAGTCGCTGCAGTCGATCACTTCAATATCCCACTGGCTATCCGGGATGATCCGATCCTGGATCAGGCAGATCTTGTCGGCGCAAACCAGTATATCTTTGATGCCAGCGTCTTCCGGGATAAAGCAGTGCCCGCCGGTAAGCAGTTTAAACACAGGAAAAGCCTCCGCAGAAAAAGTTGCCTGAACATATATTTACCCACTGCAAATCAATTGATTCTATACGGTTGATGCAAAATATTGGTGTAAAAAATGAAAGACACCAGGCGGTGTCTCAGCTTGTCGATAAAGTACTAATAAGTAAGGATATAAAGTGCGTTAAGATTGCCACGCCTTCGGCTGGCAATGACAACTAAGCTATGCAAGGAGCGAAGCGACACGGCAATCCGAAACTTGAATTTTTTAACAGTCTGAGACACCTCAATGGTGTTTTGAATTATTATTAATTTTAAAGGCGATAAGTGTGTAATATCCTGCATCTCCCTCAGGAGATGCTAGGCCCTCGCATGACATGATCCGGCCCTTTTTAAACAAGAAAGAGGGACGGATAGCTTCGTCCCTCTTTGGGTGGCTCCGTCCCTTTGCATGTGGTGGTATTACGTAGGAGTGTTTTGAGGTCCCTATCTGAACGAAGTTATCAGAGCGTTCAATAGCACTCCGACGTCCTTCCGATAAGGCGTTACCGGGCAGATCTTCTTCTTGACTCCCATCAGGCTATAGACCGCGATGCGGGCGGCTCTGATAGAGTATTCCTCGGTGAATACCATATCCTCGGGGATCTCAACGAACTGGCTGATCATGGCCAGGTTGGTCGATCCCTCCGGCACTACCTGAGGACGGTCCTTCATGGCCCGGGGCTGGAACTGGGCATCGACATAGGGCATCATGCAGGGGATGACATTGACCACATCGGCCATGATCTCCTCCAGTTCATCCTCAAAGTGAAGGTGATGCAGCAATTCAATAAACAGTTCCTCACCGGTGCAGTCCCGCATGGGTTTCTTGACATAGTCGCCAATTTTATCGGTGTAGAGCCCATAGCCCCAGAAGATGGTGGTATCCTTGGGCTGGTTCTTGAAATGGGGCTGGGCAGCCACCACGATGGACATCAGCCAGTTGGAGTCCTTGAAGGTCATCAGGGCGCCGCTGCCTGGCACATTGCGGGAATACTGCTCGATCTTCTTCAGCAGTTTGTTGCCCTTCAGGGTCACAGTATAGGAGAGCCAGTTGGTTTCCTCGGGATTGCCGAAGAAGGGTTCGGGGTTGCCCAGGCCAGGCTTCTTGGCCGTGATCTTTCTCCATAACTCTCCAGATATTGGATCTTCAGGCGCCCAAGCCGCCGGCTTCTTGAAGGAGCCCAGGGTGGCACTGTCGGTCATACAGGCGTTGGTCACGATGCAGAGGTCGCCCTCATGCAGCTGGACCATGCCGGGCTTTCCGTTCTCTTCATAATGGAAGGCGGTGACAGTGATGCCGTCTCCTTCGTCAAAGTCCAGGTCAGTTACCCGGTAGTGCAGGGAGAAATCGACGCCATACTGGTCCAGGTAAGCCTTCATGGGCAGGATGATGGAATCATATTGGTTATATGGAGTACGGGTCACGCCCTCCAATGTCTGTATACGGGGGAATTCCAATATCATGCGGTTCATATAGCGTTTGAGTTCAAAGAGGCTGGACCATTTCTGGAAGGCGAAGGTGGTCTGCCACATGTACCAGAAGTTGGTCTCAAAGAAGTGCGGTCCGAACCAGTCCGAGATCTTCAGGTTATCCAGGGCCTCTTCCGGGGTGACCAGCAGCTTGACCATGGCCAGGCGATCGCCCAAATCGAAGCCCATGGACATGACATCTAAAACTTCGCCGTCTTTATTGATAAGCCGGGCGTTGGCATGGGTGGGATGAGCGTGGTCGAACTCCAGGATCTCTTCACATACCGACATGCCTTCATGGTCCAGGGATGGGATCGAGGAGAGCAGTTCCCAGGTATTTTCGTATGTCTCTTCATTCAGCATGCGGCCGCCGCGGATGATAAAGCCCTCGCCGGGTTCACCGGCTCCGTCGTTGCTGCCTCCCAGGATATGCATGCCCTCCAGGATGTGGATGTTCTGGCCGGGAAAATCGCAGTCTCGGATCAGGTAGGCTGCCCCGGCGAGAGAGGCCAGGCCGCCTCCGACGAAATAGACCTGCCGATTGCCGTGATCTTTCTTCATCAATTCTTCCCCCTTAAATGTTTTAGATAGCCTTATGCCTTCACTCTACATCGGGGGGAGTGGTGCGCAAATAGACAAAACGGGGGCGGTGTATGAAGTTTATACACCGCCCCGGACTTGTCTAAAAAAACGCTGTTCTATGCCTTATTTCTGCTCATATCTCTCAAGCGCTCTGCCCACATTGCCCTCCATAAGTTTGCTGAGCCGGTCGATAATATCTTCAGGTTTTTCTTTCATTCCCTTCTTCATCCATTCAATGACCAGCGCCACAAAGGCATAGGTATAGAAATTGCCTATGAATTCTTTGTCTTCCTCGGAAGCATCATAATTCTTTGCGATATCATTGATCACTACCATGGTCGAATCAAAGATGATCTTGTATAGGAAAGTCAGCAGGTAATCCCGCCCCAATGAATTCAGGGAATTCATACAGAAGGCCTGGTTGGCCAGTATATAATTAAATACGTGTAAAAAGCCCTGCTGCCAGGTCTCATGGGTCTGGTAGCGATTGAGGACTTCCAGGGCCTCGGTTTTATATACCCAGCCCAGCAGGTTATAGATATCTCGGAAATGATAATAGAAAGTCTGCCGGTTCACCCCACAATCGGTGACCAGGTCCTTGACGGTTATCTTGGCCAAAGGCTTTTTCCCCATCAATTTCTTTAAAGAGCCGGCCAATTCTCTTTTTGTCATCAAAGACATCGAACATGCCCCGCTTCTTGCCTAAATGGTGTAACCAATTTTACCACCCCGGGATATATAGTCAAGGGATCATAATTACGGAATCAAATAAGAATGGCACCCGAATGGGTGCCATCACAGTATATCTAAGAGCCAGGTGTTAATCTGTGATATCTGCATGATACTCCTGCAGAGACTTGAGTTTGGCTTTAGGATCATGGTTTTCTAAAAAGGCCGCTATTCCGCGGGCGCTGGCCAGGGCCGCTGCCAGTGTGGTAAGGTAAGGCACCTTGTGCTTAATGGCTGCCTTGCGGATATAGGAGTCGTCCTGCTTGCTGCGCTTGCCGGACGGGGTGTTGATGACCAGGTTGATTTCCCGGTTGTAGATGGCATCCGCAATATTAGGCCGGCCTTCATACAGCTTCTTTATTTCTTCGCATTTGACCCCATTGGCCTGGAGGTACTTGTGGGTACCGGCGGTGGCCTTGATCTTGAAACCGATCTTTATGAACTCTCGGGCAGTCTCCAGGGCGGCCGGCTTATCCTGGTCAGTCACGCTGATGAGTACCGTCCCGGCGATGGGAAGGGAAGACTGGGTAGCCTCCTGTGCTTTGAAATAGGCCAGTCCGAACGAATCCGCTATGCCCAGGACTTCGCCGGTGGAACGCATCTCCGGGCCCAGTACCGGATCGACCTCCTGGAACATATTAAAGGGGAAAACTGCTTCT
Organism: Deltaproteobacteria bacterium; assembly: GCA_050258735.1. Lineage (GTDB taxonomy): Bacteria > Bacillota > Syntrophomonadia > Syntrophomonadales > Syntrophomonadaceae > Syntrophomonas_A. The sequence goes on from JBLMZJ010000061.1 coordinate 9,181, forward strand.
TTAACGCCGAAGTGATGGATAGTCTTTTGCTTCAGGCTGCTCACCGAGAACTTTTTGCCGGCTTGCTGGGCCATCATTATCTCGGTGGCGATCCGGGCCATCTGTATATTGCAGACCTTGGATACCAGCGGTACTGTGCGGGAGGCGCGGGGATTGGCTTCCAGTACATAGACCTTATCTCCGGATATGGCATATTGCATGTTCATCAGGCCCACCACATTGAGTTGCTCAGCGATCTTGCGGGTATACTTCTCGATCGTCTGCAGATGCTGGGGCGGGATGCTGATCGGCGGTATCACACAGGCCGAGTCGCCGGAATGGATGCCGGCCAGCTCGATATGCTCCATGACCGTCGGCACGAAGGCATCAGTACCATCAGCGATGGCATCGGCTTCGGCCTCGATCGCGTTACTAAGGAAACGGTCTATAAGCAGCGGACGATCCGGGGTCACCCCTACGGCGGCAGCTACATACTGACGCAGCATCTCCTCGTCATGCACCACTTCCATGCCCCGGCCGCCCAGGACGTAGGAAGGCCTCACCATCAAGGGATAGCCGATTCTGTCAGCGATGCCCAGGGCTTCTTCGATATTGACTGCCATACCTGATTCCGGCATGGGGATGCCTAATTCGTCCATGATCTTGCGGAAGCGGTCGCGGTCCTCGGCCAGGTCGATGGTCTCGGGCGTGGTACCCAGGATCTTTACGCCCGCCCTGGCCAGGTCGGAGGCGATGTTCAAGGGGGTCTGACCGCCAAACTGGATGATAACGCCCAGCGGTTTTTCCTTTTCATATATCGAGAGTACGTCCTCTACGGTCAACGGCTCAAAATAGAGCTTGTCTGAGGTATCATAGTCGGTGGATACTGTTTCCGGGTTGCAGTTGACGATTACCGTTTCGTAACCCACATCGTGCAGGGCGAAGGCGGCATGCACACAGCAGTAATCGAACTCGATGCCCTGACCGATGCGGTTGGGGCCTCCGCCCAGGATCATGACCTTGGGCTTGTCGCTGACGCTGATGCTGTCGGGTGCGTTGTAAGTGGAGAAGTAATAGGCGGCATTCTCCACGCCGCTGACCGGAACGGCCTCCCAGCCCTCGACTACGCCCATGGCGGTGCGGCGGGTGCGGACTTCGGTCTCGCTGATATTAAGGATCTGGGCCAGGTAACGATCAGCGAAGCCGTCTTTCTTAGCCTTGATCAGCATCTCATCCGGGAGCTTGCTGTCCTTGTACTTGAGCATCTCTTCCTCAAACTCAACCAATTCCTTCATCTGTCCGATGAAGTAGGACTTGATATGAGTAAGGTTGTATAGCTGCTCGACATCGGCGCCCTTACGCAGGGCCTCGTACATGATGAACTGGCGTTCACTGGAAGGCTCAGCCAGCATGGAGAGCAGTTCATCCAGGGAACGGTTGTTGAAATCCTTGGCAAAGCCCAGCCCGTGGCGTCCGATCTCCAATGAACGGATGGCCTTCTGGAAGGCTTCTTTATAATTCTTGCCTATGCTCATGACTTCGCCGACTGCGCGCATCTGGGTGCCCAGCTTATCGATGGAGCCCGGGAACTTCTCAAAGGCCCAGCGGGAGAATTTGATGACCACATAATCTCCCGAAGGAGTGTATTTTTCCAAACTGCCGTCGCGCCAGTAAGGGATCTCGTCCAAGGTCAGACCAGCGGCCAGCATGGTAGAGACCATGGCGATGGGGAAGCCGGTAGCCTTGGAGGCCAGGGCGGAGGAACGCGAGGTACGGGGATTTATTTCGATAATGACTACCCGGCCGGTCTTCGGATCATGGGCGAACTGGATATTGGTGCCGCCCACTACCTCGATGGCATCGACCACATCATAGGAGTACTTCTGCAGGCGCTGCTGCAGCTCGGGGCTGATGGTCAGCATAGGAGCGGCGCAGAAGGAGTCACCGGTATGCACGCCCATAGCATCGATGTTTTCGATAAAACAGACGGTTATCTTTTGGTTCTTGGCGTCGCGGACCACTTCCAGTTCGAGCTCTTCCCAGCCCAGCACCGATTCCTCTACCAGGATCTGTCCGACCAGGCTGGCCGAGATGCCGCGCCCGGCGACTATTCTCAATTCTTCTACGTTATAGACTAATCCGCCGCCGGTCCCACCCATGGTATAGGCGGGCCGGATAACTACAGGATAACCCAGTTGGGCCGCAATAGTTTCGGCCTCTTCTACGCTGTAGGCGGGTTCACTCTTGGGCATCTCGATGCCCAGGCGGTTCATAGTCTCCTTGAAGGCGATACGGTCTTCACCGCGTTCGATGGCATCGACCTGCACCCCGATGACTTTGACGCCGTACTTGTCCAAGACGCCGGCCTTATAAAGCTCAGAACTCAAATTTAAACCGGACTGGCCTCCCAGATTGGGAAGGAGAGCGTCCGGTCTTTCCTTGGCTATGATATTGGTAAGACTCTGGACATTCAACGGTTCAATATACGTCACATCGGCGATGCCAGGGTCGGTCATTATCGTCGCGGGATTGGAATTCACTAAAACAATTTCATATCCGAGCTTGCGGAGGGCCTTGCAGGCCTGAGTACCTGAGTAATCAAATTCGCAAGCCTGCCCGATTATGATCGGGCCTGAACCAATAATGAGGATTTTTCTAATGTCACTACGTTGTGGCATGATGTACCTCCTAATCTGAATTTATTGCAAGGTGCCAACCGTTATTTACTTGGTGTCTACTAAATCTTTATATTATCATATTGCCCCCCGGAGTTGAACCACCCCTGCAATTTTCCGCCTCAGGTATACAGTATAAATAGGGAGAAAAAATATGGTGTGAAATATCTTAAATTGAATCGAAATCGTGAAATGTGCTTAAATATAAGATGATAACAAGCCAAATATGGAAATAGCTTGGAGCGTTATTGACCCAGGCATTCATGATAATAGCACAGAGTAAACAAGAATATAAAAGGGATAATAATCGATGAAACAAATCAACACATATTATAAGCGCTGGGGTTGCCACCTGATAGCCTTGCTTTTCATTCTCCTGATCCAAGAGTTAACAACATACAATTTCGCATCGGCCAATAATTATCCAAACGATTATTATAGCCAGGTTGCTGAAGGCCTTGTCGATCAACAAATGGCACTATACGCAAATGAGAAAGCTGCATTTATTATTGATGAGATCATTACTGAAGATATGTCTGATGAAAATATGGAGAAAGCCATTCATGATTATATTGTGACACATTGTGAATATGATAAAGAAAATTATATGAAAAATACCATACCAAAGGAGTCTTATAATGCATTTGGGGTTCTCGTTTTAGGGAAAGGAGTATGTCAGGGATATGCTGAGGCTACAAAAATGTTGTGTGATAAAGCCGGCTTACAATGCAAGATCATAAGCGGGGAAGCACGTGATGAAAACCAGCAATGGGCTGGACATGCCTGGAATTTGATACAGTTAAATGGTAAATGGTATCACTTGGACACAACTTGGGATGACCCCATATCTTTAGACGAGAAAAAAACCTATCCGAATAAGGTTTCATATACATACTACAATTTAACAGATGACGAAATGGACGTATCAAACCACAGGTGGGACCGAGGGAACTATCCAATTGCTGATACCCATTATACAAAGGTTTTCGAAATGGGCTTCTTAGATAAACTCATGATAAAAATACATATGAATCCGGAAGACGAAGCAGACACAAAGAAATTTTATGGTTGTGGGTTACTAATAATAGTTGGATTATTAGTTATACTTCTGCGTAAATGAACCCAGTTAGATTGGTTTAATGGGTTTTTCTTCGAAAAACTTGTTCCAAATTTCTGATTAAAATCTTGACATAAGTATAGAAGCAGGTATTATAGTATTGAAAAGTTAGCACTCGCCTGCTTAGAGTGCTAATAATCAATTTATTCCAACAACAAGAATAATGAAAGGAGAGATGTTCTTTGGCGAAGAAGCAATTCAAGGCGGAGTCCAAGCGGCTGCTGGGTTTGATGATCAATTCCATCTACACGCATCGGGAAATATTTTTGCGGGAGCTTATCTCCAATGCCAGCGATGCGATCGATAAAATCTATTATAAAACCCTGACCGACGAGGCATTGGTTTTTGACCGGGCAAGTTATTATATCAAGATCATCCCGGACCGGCAGAACCGGATACTCACGATATCCGATACCGGCATCGGCATGACCAGAGAAGAACTGGACGATAACCTGGGGGTCATCGCCAGGAGCGGAACGCTGGCTTTTAAGAACGAAACGGAGATCAAGGACGGTTACGATATCATCGGCCAGTTCGGAGTGGGCTTTTATTCCGCATTCATGGTAGCAGATACGGTGACGGTGATAAGCAGGGCCTTTGGCAGCGACCAGGCCTTCAAGTGGGAGTCCAAGGGCGTGGAAGGCTACACCATCGAACCCTGTGAGAAGGAGACGGCAGGCACCGATATCATCCTGCATATCAAGGAAAACACCGAGGACGAGAAGTATGATGAGTTCCTGGAAGAATACCGCCTGCGGTCGATAGTCAAGAAGTACTCCGATTTTATCCGCTACCCTATCAAAATAGATGTTTCCCGCAGCCAGCTCAAGGAAGGTAGCGAGGATGAATATGAGAGCTATACCGAGGAACAGACCATCAACAGTATGGTCCCCATCTGGAAGAAGAACAAGAATGAACTGACCGATGAGGATTATAAAAACTTCTATTTTGAGAAGCATTATGGTTTCGACCAGCCAATCAAGCACATCCATATCAGCACCGAGGGTACGGTGAGCTATAATGCCATATTGTTTATTCCGGAGAAAACCCCCTTTGACTTCTATACCCGGGACTATGAGAAGGGGTTGGAGCTATACTCCAACGGCGTTCTGATCATGAATAAATGTCCCGACCTGCTGCCGGATTGCTTCAGCTTCGTTAAGGGCATGGTAGATTCCGGGGATCTCACCCTTAATATATCCCGTGAGGTGCTCCAGCATGACCGCCAGTTAAAGATCATTGCCAAGAATATCAAAAACCGGATCAAGAACGAACTCCTCGGTATCCTGGAGAATGAAAGGGAGAAGTACGAGGGTTTCTACCAGTCCTTCGGCCGGCAGTTGAAGTATGGTATCTATAACAACTTCGGCGCGGACAAGGAACTGCTGCAGGATCTGATCATGTTCTTCTCATCCCGGGAGAAGAAGCTGACGACCCTGGCCGAGTACGTAGAGCGTATGCCGGAGGATCAGAAATACATCTATTATGCGGCGGGTGAATCGGTCGAACGTCTGGAGAAACTGCCCCAGACCGAGCTGGTAGCGGAAAAGGGCTATGAGATACTATATTTCACCGATGATGTTGACGAGTTCGCCATCCACATCTTGATGAACTACAAGGATAAGGAATTCAAATCGGTCTCCGGCGGCGACCTGGGGATCGAACCGGAATCAACCGGGGACGAGGCGGACCACCGGGATCTCTTCGATCATATGAAAGACCTGCTCAAGGATAAGGTTACCGATGTCCGCGCTTCCCGGCGACTGAAACAGCATCCGGTATGCCTGACTAATGAAGGTGAACTGTCTATCGAGATGGAGAAGATCCTGAGTTCGCTGCCGGACAATCATGACATCAAGGCATCCAAGGTCCTGGAGATCAACACCGGGCACGAGGTCTTTGATGTTCTGCAGAAGGCCCTGGAATCGGACCGCGAAAAACTTGATCTATACACCAGCCTGCTCTACAATCAGGCCCTGCTCATCGAGGGCTTGCCGGTGGAGGACCCGGTGGAGTTTACGAATAATATATGTAAGATCATGAAATAGAACAGGTTGTAAAGAGCTGAGGGATTTCTTCTTCGATCCTATCCCTGGCAGTAAAACAACAACAGCGTTTTTACGACGGCGTCACCGATAATGAGAAAGTAGAGCCAGTATTCCTGCTGGGTAATGCTGGGGATGTCTTCCGGATCGGTATTAAGGGCTGCGCCAATGCAGCCCATAGCCGTTGGGACCGTGACCCACAATACCGGGTGAAAATAGAGAGTTCCGACTATGCCCATGATAAGGGCAAGAACAAAGTAAACTGATTCGACCAGCGGGGCCCGTTTAATACCCAGAGAAGTGGCCGCCAGGGCTACGGTTGTCAGTTTCGGGGGCGAGGACCCCAGATCACTGCGGATATCACCTAAATGATGGTGCATCAACAGACCAATTGCCAGCAGAGCATGCACTCCTCCTGCCAGCAGTATCATCGGCTGAATGGACGCGGTGAGCACCCAGAAAGTTCCCGCTGCACATGTCAATACCGCGGGGAAACCACACAGACATTCTCCGGCGAAGGGATAATAAGCGAGCCGCAGCGGGGCACAGCTATAGGCGATAGCCGCCCAGAAGCCGATCGCTAGTATTATCAGGATCAACGGTCCCACTTCCCAAAACAAAAAGGCTCCCACCAACAAAGCTGCCGCAATGGAAGACTTGCCCACCCAGGATAGTTCTTCAAGGTTATATAGACCAAGGTTTATGACCCTGGATCCGCCGGAGAGAATTCCGGGGCTGGTCTGATCGGTACCTGACAGCCAATCCTCCCTGTCGTTATACGCATGTGACAACACTCCGTGGATCAGTACTACTAACAGCAGGATCAGGCCGTAATCCAGCCAGCGTATGTCGGTGTTGCTGGCATAAGCAAAACCCAGGCCTAACAGGCTGGCGGATATTCCCCATGATAATACAGGCATCACCCGGACCAGAGTATATAAGGCCCGAATGTGCAGTGGTATGATATCAAAAAGGAGTTCTGTCATAACATATTTCCCCGATAGTTGAAAGTTTTATATAGTCTTTCCGAATATCCATGATGGTTATCCTAAACCAGGAACTAATTATGCTTGTCTCGAATTCTAAACAGGGAAATATATCAGAAGGCGGTGTTTGCACGGCCCATGCGGGAGGTTTCCCTGAATATTTGATAGAATGGAGCATTCATTATGATCAAAATTATTTGGTATATCGGCGCTCTGTTGGGATCGATCTTTATACTTGCCATAGCGGCTGTGCTTATTGCTGATCGCCGTTTTGACCATAAAGTCAAAGGGGAGGTACAAGAGCTGCTGGCTGACCAGGGTCAATACCATCGATCTTCAGTAAGTGAGGCGGATCTGCAGGAGAAACCTGCCAGTGTCAGGACCTGGCTGGCCAGGGCTGGTATAACCGGCAAGCAGTACACCGGTTCGGTCTGGCTGGAGCATACCGGAACCATGCGGACCGAGCCAGGTAAAGCCTGGATGCCGTTTGCTGCGGAATACTACTATACAGTGGATAAGCCTGGTTTCATTTGGAAAGCCCGGGTCCAAGCCGCGCCGCTGATCCATTTGTCCGGCAGGGACATGCTGTATCGCGGTCACGGTAACATGGAGATCAAGCTCTTATCTCTTATCCCGGTGGCTGATGCCAGGGGTAAGGAGATCGACCAGGGTTCTCTGCTGCGATACCTGGCGGAAATAGTATGGTTTCCTACTGCAGCCCTCAGTGATCATATAATCTGGGAGGAGATCGGTGCTGATCAGGCACGGGCCACGATAACTGTCGGTGAAACCAGTGTTTCTGGCATATATACCTTCGGCCAGCATGGAATGCCGGCGAGATTTGAGGCTCAGAGGTATATGAGCCGCGATGAAGGGTATTCGCTGGAGAAGTGGGTGGCAGAGCTGTATGACTATCAGGAATTCAACGGATTCCTGGTGCCGGGCCGGGTGCAGGTGACATGGGACCTGCCGGAGGGTGAGTTTAATTGGTTCAAGGCAACTGTCAACAGGATCGAATACGATATATATGAGTAAAGCGGATGTCACTACCGAACTTGTTATTTTGATATGTGGCACTATGCCTTATGGGCAGGGAGAGGGGTGGAGCAAAATTTGCAGACTGCACCCTTTTTCAACGTTTTGATTGCCACCATCTGCTTCTTCTTGCAGCGAGGGCATTTTATTTCCTTGAAGAAAACCGGGATCGAGAAAAATGGATTCATGGCAACCTCCTTATCTATAAACCACTAAACAATCCTGAAACATTATTGATCAGCTCCGGTGTACCTAACAGCACTGCCTGGTCATCTTCCAGCAACTCGGTATCGCCATCCGGGTTGATGATAGTTTCCGGCCCTCTCTGGATCAACAGCAGAGATACTCCGTATCTGCTTCGCAGCTCCATTTCAGCCAGAGTCTTTCCGACAGCCCGAGCCCCGGTTTCTACCCGAAGATTGGTGATCTCCGCATCGTGAAAGTGCAGTCTGATGTCATTCAAGTTAGGTGATTTTCTGGATATACTGCGGAGCATTTCGTAGCCATCCGCTCTGACTTCAGCGATAAAATTCTCGATATCCACCCGGGGGACCAAGTACTTGCGCAGTACCAGAGTGAATATCTCAACAGAGGTTTCAAATTCTTCAGGGATGATCTCATTGGCCCCAACCCGGAACAGGCCCTCGACCTCCTGGATATAACGGGTACGCACGATCAGGTGCACCTCTGGACTGATTCGGCGTATAAGATCGCAGATCCGGATGGTGGCGGCCGCATCGGATATGGCTACTACCGCTACCCGGGCAACTGCTACATTGACCTGGCGCAGGACCTCAAGCTGGGTGGCATCGCCGAAATACACCGGTTCACCGTCACGGCGGGCATCACCGACCAGGTCCGGATTCATTTCCAGTATTACATAAGGGATACCGGAAGCAGCAGCTGCCCGGGCCAGGTTTTTGCCATTAACGCCAAAGCCGATGATTATCAAATGGTCTTCAAGAGCAGAGTCAGCATGGCAAGAATCAGTACCAGCACCGTACTTTAGCCTGCCGGGCAGGGGCAGCAGTAGTATCCCGCGGGCAATTGCCGGTGCCAGAGAGATGCAGAAGGGCGTCAAGATCATGGTCAGTACCGAAACAATAATAAAGAACTGATAGAAGCTGCTGCTGAGCAGCCCGTAATCCAGTCCATAACTGGAGAGTATGAAAGCAAATTCCCCCACCTGTCCCAGAGCCAATCCGCTAAGTATGGCAGTGCGCAGCGGGAACCCCAGGGCCAGGACCACCAGAGCCGCAATCAAAGCCTTGCCAGCCAGGACCGCTAGGGCTGCCCCGGCAAATTCCAGGGGATGGTGGGCAAAGGTTTGTATATTGAACAACATACCGACTGATACGAAGAATATGCTGGTGAAGACATCACGAAAAGGCAATATATTGCCCAGGGCCTGGTGGCTGTACTCGGATTCGGAGATGATAAGTCCGGCGAGGAATGCTCCCAGCGAAATGGACAACCCTATACTGGAAGTCAACCAGGTCACGGCCAGGCCCATGGTAACAGTACTTAACAGAAATAATTCCCGGCTCTTCTGCCGGGCAATCTGCTGTAACAGGAAGGGGGCGGCCCAGCGGGCACTGATATAAACCAATCCCAGTACCAGAATGACTTTACCCAGCATGGCCAAGGGTGAACCGGACAGATTCCCTGTGCTGCTGTCAGCCAATAGGGGAGTCAAGAGCATCATGGGGATAATAATAAGATCCTGGAAGATAAGGATGCCTAAAACATTGCGGCCATGGGGACTGTCGATTTCCGATCTGTCCTGCATCACCTTGAGAACAATAGCCGTACTGCTTAGGGCGAGCAGACAGCCCACGAAAACAGCCGGTCTATATGGCATGCCCGTTCTGATCATGACGAAGGCTGCTGCCGCAATGGTCAGAGCCACCTGCAGACTGCCTCCCAGCAATACGCTGCGCCTGATCTGCACCAGCTGACTAAGGGAGAATTCGATGCCGATGGTGAACAAAAGCAGGATGATGCCAAATTCGGCCATGACTTTCACGGCTTCGACGTCATTTATAAGACCCAGACCATAAGGGCCCGCCAGCACTCCAGTGATCAGAAAGCCAACCACGCTGGGGATGGTCAGCTTCTGGCACACGAAGATAACGGCTATGGACAGGGCAAATATTATGATTATGTCATTAAGCAGGGGGATGCTCATAATGGCCTCCGCGAAATGGTAGTATACACCAGATATATTTTAATTGTAACATATTTGCCCTGAGCCGCTCGAAGGAGAAGGCGGCTCTACTTTTAGATAGAGATTTTTCTCACTTTAATAGATAATTATGCTATAAGGACTATCCACCGTTGTCATAAGAATGGACTTAAGGGGAGGAGTATATGACTCAAAACCAGATGAAATGGTTGGTCAGATTCATTATCGTCGGCATAGTAGCTGCTGCAGTCCTGTGGTTGGTCCAGGATTACCGTAAGAGTCATTATGTCCCTGCTCTCTATACTGATGCCGGGTTGACCATGAACGCCCGGACTTCGGGGGATTACCTGCAGATATACCGGCAGGGCCAATGGGAGAAGCTGTACATAAAAGGCGTCAATCTGGGCACCGCCCTGCCGGGGAAATGGTTTACCGAATTCCCGGAGGAGGAAGAGACCTACACTGAATGGTTCGAGCAGATAGGTGCCATGAACGCAAATACCGTCAGGGTCTATACGCTGCTCAACCCTCAGTTCTATAAAGCTCTTCTTGAGTATAATCAGGCTCATCGGGACCAGCCCCTTTACCTGCTGCAGGAGATCTGGCCGGAGGAGAACCCTGCCGGGGGGGATCTGCTGCAGGATAAGTATCAGGATAGTCTACGGCAGGAGATCCGCTACGGTATCGATGCCATTCACGGGCAGGCAGTGATAAAAGAACGCAAGGGGCGAGCCTGGGGCGAATACAAGAGCAATGTTGCGCCCTATCTGCTGGGATACCTGGTGGGGCGCGAACTGGAACCGCAAGAGGTAGCTGCAACCGATAAGCTTAACGCCGGGGCAAAGTATTCCGGTGCATTCCTGGGGGTGGCCGAGGGCAGCCCTACTGAGGTATTCCTGGCCCGGGCCTGCAACTATGTGGCCGAATATGAGGGGAAGACCTATCATTGGCAGCATCCGGTGGCCATAGTCAGCTGGCCCACCCTGGATCCCATGTTGCACGATACCGAGCTCAACGAACAGGGCAAGAAGAGCCTCGAATACAACGACAGTGAGACAGTCGATATATGCGATATAGACAGAAAACCAGCTCTGAAATGCGGTTTCTTTGGCGCCTATCATATCTATCCCAACTATCCGGATTTCATGAACGAGGAACCGTCCTATGATCAATACCATGATCAGGAGGGGCGCTTGCGTTACGGGGGATATCTGCGTGATTTCCGCCAGCACAGCCACCGCTACCCGTCCCTGGTCGCTGAATTCGGCCTGGCTACCGGCATGGGACGAGCCCACTACAGCCCGGACGGCTATCACCATGGCGGCATGACCGAGACCCAGCAGGGGCAAGGTATAGCCCGCATGGCGAAAGCCATTGAGCGCGAGGGATACATGGGCAGCGTTATTTTCGAATGGATGGATGAGTGGGCCAAGAAGACCTGGACCGATGAGGCCGTGATGATCCCTTATGAACGGCACGTCCTGTGGCATAATGCGGTCGATCCCGAACAAAATTACGGCATCCTGGCCTATGAAGCCATCGAACCGAAAAAGACAGCTTATGAACTGAAAGGGTCTGATGCAGTCAAAAAGCTCGGGATGAAGGCCAACGAAAGTTATCTTTACCTGGAGATCAAGGCCGATGGCAAGGTGGATCTCAACCGGCAGGAGTGGATGATCGGCCTGGATACTTATGATCGCAGCCGGGGCGATTTTCGTTTTCCTGGCGCCGGCGGTCTGAAGACACCGACCGGGATGGAGTTTATGATCTCATTGCACCAGGGCAATCGCGGCAGTCTGCAGGTCATTCCGTCATATAACCCCGGGAGTTATAGATTTGCATCCCGGAAATCTGACAAGGGTATTTATGAGAACATAGAACCGATCATCAACAAGGCCCGGGTGACCAACGATGGAAGACAGATCGCAGCCATCAGGGACAATTTCAGCACTCTGCGCTATGGTGCCTGGACGGACAATGCCCACTGGTATATCGACGACGATCTGATCCGTATCCGCATACCCTGGACTCGTTTGAATGTGACGGATCCCACCAGTTTCAGAGTCCTGAATGACCCCGGCAAGTATTATGATTACCCCGCCCGGGACACCCTGAAGACGATCAAGACCCAGGGCTTTAACGTATACATCCAGGTCCGGGATGGTGAGGGCAAGACCATGGGCCTGCTGCCCGGGAACAGGAACCTCAGTAAGACCGCGCCTTATCTCTGGGCAAATTGGGATTACCCCTTATATCAGTCCCGGCTCAAAGCCAGCTACTATATAGTGCGTGACGCTTTTGCCCGGATGTAGAGCTGGAGGAGGGCTTGACGCCATGCAAAACAACCGCCCTGATAAGTAAAATACATCCATCCGATAAAGGATTTTTCCATAGCAAAGGCGAAACAAGCATATTGACAACCAAGCCCGGTTTAGACGAACAAGACGATCGTATTGGTTGTTAAAAGTTTTGGCCGCTCGGTAAAACAGCCAATTTGAGTCTTCGGATAGGCTGATACCTTGTTACCATTGATTCCAACTCAATGCTGTTATAGATTATTTCCCGGTCCCTGGTATCCATAGATAGGGAGGTAGTATTAGATGCCGTCCGAACATCTGCGCAGTGTTCAGAATCTGCTGAATTTCCTGGATGATTATGTTTTTGTTTTGAGCGAGAAAGGGAAGTTCACTTTTGCCAATACTTCTGCCCTTCACGCCCTGGGATATACCCTGCGGGAAATAGCAGGCAAAGAATTTATCACCATAATACCATCGGAAAAACAGGAAGAAGCCAAGCTGTATATAGAGGAAATGCTGGCCGGAAGAAGGGATTCCTGCCCGATACCTCTGTACACCAGGGATGGCACGTACATATCTGTTGAGACCCGCATGGTCAAGGAGATCTGGCAGGGCGAATTGGTGACCCTGGTCATCAGTCGTGATTTTTCACAATTGGATGAGGCCAACGCCCGTTTTTACAGGGCCTTTACCACCAACCCTGCCATCATGATGATAACTTCCGTAAAAGAAGGCAGATTCATCGATGTGAACGATGCGTTCCTGAATACCCTGGGGTTCAGCCGGGAAGAGGTCATCGGACGGACCACGGTTGAAATCGGTTTAATGACGGCAGAAACCCAGAGGTTTATATATGATGAATTCAAGAGTAAAGGGTTCATCCGGGAGCGCGAAATCAGCGTGTTTACCCGGAATGGCTGCGAACGCCGGGTCATTCAGGCGGTGGATGATCTTGAGGTCAACGAACACCACTTAATTCTATCAGTGATGATCGATATCACCGACCGCAAGCAGGTCGAGGACAAACTACGGGAAGCTCAGGAACGCTATTCCTCAGCACTAGAGTGCAGCGGGAACGGGGTATGGGATTGGGATGCCCTACATGATAAAGTGGTTTTCTCCAAGGAATGGAAGGATATGTTGGGGTATACCGAGGATGAGATCGGTGATGGCTTGGACGAATGGATCAGCCGGGTCCATCCTGATGATTTGGAGGCCACCCGGACCGAACTGCAGAATCATCTGGACGGGCTCACCCCGGTTTATGAAAGTGAACACCGCCTGCGTACCCGGGATGGCACCTATAAATGGATCCTGGACCGGGGAAAGGTTATCGAGCGGGATGCCGCCGGCAAGCCGTTGCGGGCTATCGGAACCCATACCGACATTACCAGCATCAAGGAGTCTCAGGAAGAACTAAGTCGTACCCGGTCACAGTTAAAAGCGATTTTGGACAATGTTCCCCTGCTGGCCTGGTTCAAGGATGCAGAGGGGCATTACATAGAAGTCAACAAGGTATTCGAAAAATCCTGCGCATTGAGCCGTGATCAGATCATCGGCCATGATGCAACTGATATCTGGCCGAGCGAGTTCGCAATGGAATCGATCTACGAAGACCAGGTAGTCATGAACGAGTGCAAACAGGTCAGCCGGGAGGGCCAGATGCCCGATAAAATGGGCGGAGAATGGTTCAGCTTTTTCAAGACCCCGGTCCTGGATCATGACGGCACGGTCATAGGAATTACCGGAATAGCCAGAGATATTACCGAGAGCCGTAAACTGGAGGGTGAATTAAGAAAACAGCGGGCCTTCCTAAAATCGATGCTCGATGCCATCCCCGATCTGGTTTTCTACAAGGATGTCAACAGTATCTATCTAGGCTGCAATACGGCTTTCGCCCAACGTTTCATAGGCTGGCAGGAAAAAGACATTATTGGCAGCACCGACCTTGACTTCGTCGGTGATAAGGAGCTGGCCGAGTTTTTCCGGGCCAAGGACCGTGAGGTCCTGGAAGCCGGGGTCTCCCGGATCAATGAGGAGACCCTTACCATGGTGGACGGAAGCATAGTAGAAGCCGAGACGGTCAAGACTCCCTTCTATGATGAAGATGGCAGGGCGGCCGGGTTGATCGGCGTAGCCCGCGACATCACCAAGCGCAAAAAGGCACAAAACGAGCTGCTCATTAGACAAAGGATGCTGACCAATCTTTCAGCGGCTATCAATGAATTGCTGGTAAACAGTGATATCCACCAGGCCATCAGCCGCTGCCTGGCTTTACTGGGAGAAGCCACCGGAGTGGACCGGGTCTATCTGTTTGAAAATCGTTATATAGACGGGGAGGGTTTCACCACTCAGACTATGGAGTGGAATTCCGGGGATTTCGAGTCGCAGACCGATAATCCCAAACTCCGTGATCTACCCTTCTGTTCTGCCTGGACCATAATCGATCCATTGATCGAAGGTAAGGCAGTGAAAACCCTGATCAAGGAGATTGAGGACCAAGAGCTTCGGGATTTCCTGGCGGAGCAATCTATCAAGGCATTATTGATCTTACCCATAACGGTCGGAGGCTTGTTCTGGGGTTTCGTCGGTTTCGACGATTGTCAGAACGAACGGGAGTGGACCGAAGATGAATTTTCCCTGCTCCAGTCCTTTGCCAATTCTCTGGCCGAAGCCATCCAGCGCGGGCAAATGGAGCAGAATTTGGCCCATGCCAAAGAGGATGCCGAGATGGCCAACCACTCCAAGTCGCTTTTCCTGGCTAATATGTCCCATGAGATACGCACCCCCATGAACGGAATCCTGGGTTTCCTGGACTTGCTCCAGGAAACTGGGTTGAGCAATGAACAACGGGATTATGTCCAGGAGGCCCATACCGCTTCCGAAGTGCTTTTGTATCTGATAAATGACATCCTGGACTTTTCAAAGATCGAAGCCGGCAAGATGCGGATGGACGAGATCGAGTTCAATATCCGCAACGCAGTGGAGGAGGCGGTTTCCCTGCAGGCCCCCCGGGCGCGGGAGAAAGGGCTGGCTCTGCACACCCTTATAAAATCAAATGTGCCGGAAGTCCTTATCGGTGATCCGGGCCGTCTGCGTCAGATACTGAACAATTTGCTCAGCAATGCTGTTAAGTTCACCAGTTACGGCGAGATCCTGGTTACGGTCGAACTGCAGTATGAGACTATGGACCGGGTCAAGGTCTTTTTTGAAGTCTGTGATACCGGTATCGGCATAGCCCGGGAAGATATGGACAAACTCTTTAAACCCTTCACCCAGGTGGACGCTTCAACGACCCGTAAATATGGCGGGACCGGTCTGGGTTTGACCATAACCAAGCAGTTGGTCACCATGATGGATGGTGATGTATTCGTAGAGAGCGAATCGGGTAAAGGGTCGAAGTTCAGTTTTACGGCAATATTCAAGCCTGGTCAGAAAAAAGCCGAGCCGGTCCAGTACAAATATGCCGAGATCAAGGGGACCCGGGTACTTATAGTGGATGATAACTATAACAACCGCAGGATCATCCGCACCTATCTGGAAGATGCCGGATGCCAGGTACAGGAAGCTGATTCCGGAGAAAAGGCCATCGCTATGTTGTCAGAAGGGAATCAACATCCGGTAGACGTCGCTATTGTAGATTATCAGATGCCAGGCATGACCGGATGCGAAATGGGAACAGCCATCAGCTCAACATCATTGGGCAGCGGCCTGCGCCTGATCATGCTTACCTCGGCAGCCCAGAAGGGTGATATCAACCTGGCCAAGGAATGTGGTTTTGCAGGCTATCTCTCCAAACCAGTCCGGCGGGATGAACTGCTGAAATGCATATCCATGGTACTGGGCCTCAAAGACCAGGACACCGGGGCAGATCTGATAGTGACACGTTATATGGTAAAGGACCATCCCCTGCCGGCACGTCTGAAATTCCTGTTGGTCGAAGACAATGAGATGAACCAGAAGATAATCAGCAAGATGCTGCAAAAGAGGGGAGCCCATTGTGACATAGCCAACAGCGGGTTGGAAGCCCTCATCGCCCTGGAGGAAAAACAGTACGATATCATATTTATGGATTGTCAGATGCCGGTGATGGACGGTTATGAAGCCACCGGCCGCATCAGGCAGATGGAGGGTTCCAGCCGGCATACCATCATCATCGCCATGACCGCCAATGCCATGGAGGGTGACCGAGAAAGGTGTCTGGCAGCCGGGATGGACGATTATATCAGCAAACCGGTGGATTTCGAGAAGATGTTCAGATTGATCGATAAGTATACCGGAGGGAAAGAAGAGTCACGGAAACTGGACGCCATGATGGAAGAAGGGCTGAAGATGTTCCTGGAGGAGACCGGCCTGGAACTGGCCGAATGCCAGGAGCTTTACCATGAATTCAGGAAGCGGCTGGCGGTCACCGTGGAGAACATGCAGGAAATGCTTCAAAAAGGTGATCTTACCGCTCTGCGTGCCGAGGCCCACAGCTTCAAAGGTTCTTCCGGTACTTTGCGGATAAATGAATTGTACGAGTTGTTCAAGAAGCTTGAACAACTGGCTATGGCCGGAGATGATAAGGGCAGCGCCAAGGTGCTGGATGAGATCAGCAAGCTGCTGCAGTAATAGTACGACCGGGCTTCATAAGAAATGTTATTGGGAATGGGAGGTATCCCGATGAAAGTATTGGTGGCGGATGATGACACCATATCCCGTATGGTCCTGCGCAATCTGCTGATCAAATGGGGCTATGAACCGGTAGAGGCCGTGGATGGACTGCAGGCCTGGGAGATCATGCAGGCCGAGGATTCACCGCGTTTAGCTCTGGTCGATTGGATGATGCCGGGAATGGATGGCCCGGATCTATGCCGCCGGCTCCGCCAGTCAAGTCAGATCGACTATCATTATGTAATACTCCTCACCAGCCGCGACAGCAAGAAAGACCTGCTGGATGGCCTGAATGCCGGCGCTGATGACTATATAACCAAACCCTATCTGGCTCAGGAATTGGAGGTCAGGCTGCGGGTAGGCAAGCGGATCGTCTCCCTGCAGAGATCACTGCAGGAAGCCCTGGAGGTCCAACGCTATCAAGCCCAGCATGATCCCCTGACCGGTTTGTTGAACCATGGTGAGATCTTACGGATACTGGACCAGGAACTCCAGAGGGCGGATCGCCAGAAGACCCATTTGACGGTGATGATGGGGGATCTGGACCACTTTAAAAAGGTAAATGATACCTACGGCCATGTGGCGGGTGACGCGGTTCTGGCCGAAGTCAGCAGCCGCATGAAAAACAACCTCCGTCTTTATGACAGTATCGGACGTTACGGCGGAGAGGAATTCCTGCTGGTTTTGCCGGGATGCAGCCGGGATGAGGCGGAACTGATCGCCAACCGCATCATGAGCAGTATCCGGAACAACCCGGTGGTATTCCACGAGCAGCAGATAGCCGTCACTATAAGCCTGGGTATCGCCTTCAATAACTCTGAAATGTCGGAAAAGACCATTGATATCATCCAGGCGGCCGATACCGCCATGTACCAGGCCAAACAGAACGGCCGCAACCGCTTCGAGATGTTGTGACTTATTAATAATACAAATCGCTGATCCATGGCGCCGGTCGTTTAACGCCATCCGCGCTACAACGAGATATCAATTGGCCTGGTTCCTGGTATAGCCGATCAGATCGTATACCTGGCCGCTGTTGCCGGAAGACCCCGAATAGGAGACCAGTTTACCGGTTTTCTTCACCCAATTCATTATCGCACTGCCTGAAGCACCGCCGCCGGGACCTCCACCCCGGTCATAGCCTCCGTCCGCCAGTACATAACGCACCTCACCCTTGGCCACCAGTTCCTTAAACCGGGCCAGGCTCATCACCGGCTGGCTGCCCATGAACCCGGAAAGCGAGGCAACATACACATCAGAATTCAGGGTGATGGTCTCGGCAGTATTGGCCGAGGAGACTACGATCTGGGGTTTTCCATTGACCGGGTGTTTCTTTAGAAACGCGATAAGTGCGCTATGATTTTGTGAGTGTTCACCCCGATTTCCCATTCGGATTTTCCTGACCCCATCTAACTGGTCGGATGATGATCCACTCCACAGCTTATCAGGCAGCAATTCCAAACCGGCGCCAGGCATAGCTCCATTGACGCCCTGGAACATGGCAGCTGCTGAGCCAGTTCCCGGAACTATCAGCAGACCGACGACCGCCAGGGTGGCCAGAGCCCTTTTCACACCGAGCAGCCTGGTGGGCTCGCTGAACGTGTCGCTTCCGCCCCGTCTCTTTTTTATCAAAGCACTTATATTAAGAGCCATCAACCCGAGGGCCGGTATAAAGGTGACTACAGACAGCAGTCCCATCAGGATCTGGATCATAACGGTGCTGGAACTATAAAAATAGGACAGCATCAGTATCTGCACGCTGCCATTGGCCAGCAGGGCCAGGGGAAGCAGCCAGGAGTTCCAGCCGCCCTTTTTGTACATCTCCCACATCGACACCAGCCCGATGCCAGCCAGGGCAGCGACCGGAGGGGCCAGCATGGTCAGGTAGTAGGAATGGAACAGCCCGGTATTGTAGCTGAAATAGATGAATATCGGCAGGAACCACATGAACCACAAGGCCAGGGCCTGCTTGCGTTTATTGTCCAGGCTCAGCCGCAGTTTTTCCCGGTAAGCCGCAGCCAGAAATCCAAACAAGGCCAGTGGTATGAACCAGACGATCTGATCGGACAACACGTTGTGCTGGAAAAGACGAGTGATACCGGCCGGGGTCTGATTGCCGAAGGTACCTGCCAGGCCGTTTCCGCCGGGACCACCACCTGGTGCTCCGCCGAAATTGTTGGGCGGACGCATGGCTTCCCCGCCGGGTGGAATGGTCATTCCATTGTCATTAGCAGATTGGGGGAAAGGCATACCGCCTTGCGGCATTTTCCAATAGCTGCTGTTTTTTTCTGATTGCCGGTCCATATAAGACTGCGCTGTCTGGCCCTGGTTATCAGAAAACATGGGTGGCTGCGGCCGATTTTGGTATCTTTCAGCAGATGTATCACTGTTATCATCCAACCGCTGGCGGGGGGCACCGCCCCCGCCGGGTCCCGCTCCGGGACTTCCGTTATTGCTGCTCCCGGTGAAGATGCCGAATATCCCGCCCAGCCTTTCCGTCCCGTTGTGACCGGTAATAAGCTGCATGACGGTATTATTGGTGCTGCAGCCGACATAAGGCCGCTCGCTGGCGGGAATGGAGTCCACCACCAGGGCCCAGGATAGTGAAACAACTGCCAGGACCATGGTGCCGATCAGGAGATGCCCGATCCGTTTGGGCAGGGATACGGTATTGGAGAACAGGTACAGGACATATATAGCGGGCAGGATCATATAGGCCTGCAGCATCTTGATGTTAAAACCGATGCCGATCAGGATCATTGTGAGGATCAAATATTTCAGGCTGCCTTTCTCGGCGGCGACAGATACGGCCCAGCAGGCTAGAAGCAGGGCGAGCACCAGCAGGTTATCTACAGTATTGTTTCGGCTGACCGCCACAAAAACCGGGGTTATAGCCAGGCACAGGGCGGAGATGAGACCGGCCCTGGTGCCAAAAGAGCGTTTGACGATGAAATAGATCACGATTACGGATGCCACACCCGCTAGGGCCTGGGGCAGCAGGATGCTCCAGCCGGAAAAGCCGAAGATCTTAGCGGACAGGGCCTGTATCCAGTAACCCAGAGGCGGTTTGTCAACCGATACGAAACCGGCCGGGTCCAGGGCCACAAAAAAGAAATTCTTCCAACTGACCAGCATGCTCTTTACACCGGCCGCGTAATACTGGTTGGAATAGCCTTCGATGCCCAGGTTAACAAGATTCAACAACGCCGAAAGCAAAGAGATCAGTGCCAGGGCGATCTTTTCCCGCGCGGATTTCAACATTTCCATAGGTTCCTCTCCTTGTCATCAACAAACTGAAAGACATCTTAAACCTAATTTTAAGGAACGATGCTGAAAGTTTGCTTAGAGTTCACTTATAAATCTCTGAAAACAAGAAGAGGAAGTGAATGCAATTAGTCTTGCTGCCTGTCGAGTGCTTCGTCCTGAATCTCCTGGCGCATGCTGTCAAGGGCCTTAACCCGCCGCTGATTCTTTTTTTCCAGGTCGATCCGGGTCTGCAGGTTATCAGTAACGGCAATCATATCCTTGGTTTCTTCAATGTTCTGAACGGTGTCATCAATATGCTGCTGGATATGCTCAACATTATCACGACGGTCATCTGGCTTGTGCTCTCTCATACTGCTACCTCCTAAATAAGATTCTATATTTTTTGAAGAAAGCTCCCGGCTTATGCGCTGCCTGAGCTTTTCGTACGGCTGACAAAATTGGTTGGCATAAATAATAATCCAATTGGATGTTGTATAATGGAATGGATGGTCATATACTTCCCATTAATAATCCAAAAGGGGAGGGGAAAATATGACTTATGAATTTGCAGAAAGAGTAAGTAAGATCAGGAGCTCGGCTATTCGGGATATGCTGAAGATCACCGAGATGCCGGAAGTGATATCGCTGGCCGGAGGGTTGCCGGCAGAAGAACTGTTTCCAACATCAGATATAAAAGCGGCAGTGAACTATGTCCTGCAGGCTGAAAGTGCGGCATCACTTCAATATGGACCAACTGAGGGTTATTTGCCTTTACGAAAACAGATAGCTTCCATAATGAATGAAAGAGGAGTGTACTGCTCTGCTGACGAAATACTTGTCACCAATGGATCCCAGCAATCACTCGACCTGCTGGGCAGGGTTTTCCTAAACCAGGGTGATGTAGTATTGATGGAGAACCCCACCTATTTGGCAGCGATCCAGGCCTTTGAGGCCTTCGAGCCGCGCCTGGCAGCAGTACCTACCGACGAGCAGGGGATGTTGCCGGAGGCCTTGGAAAAAGCTATCATAGAAAAACAACCCAAGTTGGTATACCTGGTGCCGACTTTTCAAAACCCCACCGGCCGCACCATGAATCTCGAACGGCGGTCAGCGGTAGCCAGGATCTTGCGGCAGCATCAGGTATTACTGGTCGAGGATGATCCCTATTCCGCCCTGCGCTTCGAGGGAGATGAACTGCCAAGCATCAAAAGCATGGAGAACGACTGGGTGATCTACCTTTCTACCTTCTCCAAGACGGTGGCACCGGGTTTCCGAGTAGGTTGGATGGTGGGGGACCGGAGGGTAATAAGCAATGTGGCAAAGTGCAAGCAGGGGGCTGATCTGCATACCAACAGCTTGGTCCAGCATATATTGGTCCGTTACCTTCAGGAGGCCGACACCCCAGCCCACATCGACCGGATCCGGGCAGAGTATAAACGGCGCAAGGACGCCATGCTGGAGGCACTGGCTCGGGAGTTCCCTCCTGAAGTCAGCTGGTCACTGCCGGAAGGAGGTATGTTCCTCTGGCTGCAGCTGCCGGAAGGCCTGGATACGGAACTCCTCCTGACGGAAGCCGTAGCCCAGAAAGTGGCCTTCGTGCCCGGTAAGCCGTTTTTTGTCGGGGGGGGCGGGGAGAATACCATGCGCCTGAATTATTCGAATTCCAGCCCCGGACTGATCAATGAGGCTATACGCCGGCTGGCCCGTCTTATCAGACCGCACCTGGATGTTGCATAAAGCAGGAGAATGAGAGAGACGGTAATAGACGCAGATTATATAGGATCATAAAAACTTCGTGAGGCGCTTGCCGCCTATGCTATAAATAAGGGGAATTGTTATGAATATTGTTCTGGATAGAAGCAGTAGGATCCCACTCTACCTGCAGATAAGGAACTCGTTGCGGGAGATGATCATGACCGGCGGTCTGGTGCCTGGTTATCGCCTGCCGCCGGAGCGAAAGCTGGCGGTGACTCTGGGCGTCAACCGCAGCACAGTGGTAAAGGCCTATGAGGAATTGGCCGCGGACGGGCTTATCGAATCTTATGTCGGCAGAGGCACGGTCGTAGCCAATAACGACGGGGCCGGGCCATCTAATATGATCGGGCTGCCGCCTCTGCGCTGGACCCACCTGTTCAATCGGGAATCAGCTCGCACCACTGATCCCCTGATCAATGATCTGCTCTCGCAGTTGGGGCGTGATGATATGATAAATCTGGCCGCCGGGGCACCGGCGCCGGAATTATACCCGACCAAGGATGTAACGGGGATAACTGCAGATATTATGGCTGCTTCCGGGCAGCAGATGCTGGAATACTCATCTCCGCAGGGACTGATCTCCCTGCGCAGCTGCCTCGCCAGACATATGCGCGAGCGGGGTATCTCCATTAGCCCGGATGATATCATGGTGACCAGCGGGTCCCAGCAAGGGCTGGAACTGGCGGCCCGCATCATGCTGGAACCGGGTGACAATGTGCTGGTCGAGGAGCCGTCCTATCCGGGAGCCCTGCAGGTCTTTCGGGCTGCAGGCGCGAGGCTGGTCGGTGTGCCCCGTGATGGCAGCGGCATCCGCCTGGAGATCCTCGAACAGGCCATGATCCGCTACCGGCCCAAGCTCTTTTACATCATGCCGACCTTTCAGAACCCGGCCGGACTGAATATGGATGAGCCTCAGCGCCGGGCGCTGCTGGAGACAGCTTATCGCTGTCATGTACCTGTGATCGAAGATGATGCCTATAGCGAGATCTATTTTGATAAAGCCCCGGTGCCGACCCTGGCCGCCCTGGACCGCTACGGTCTGGTGCTCTATCTGTCCACCTTCTCCAAGATACTGTTCCCGGGTATGCGAGTAGCATGGGCACTTGGACCGGCCGAGGTCATCCGGCAGATGATACTGGCCCGGCAGTTGGATGATATCCATACCGGCACCCTGGCCCAGGAAATAGCGGCGGTGTATTCCCAGCGCGGGCTGCTCTTGGAACATCTCGTTACAATACGCAGGGAATATAAAAGACGCCGGGATGTCATGCTGACAGCCCTCGAGGAATTTGCCCCGGCCGGGATGTTGTGGGACAAACCCCAGGGTGGGTTCTATGTGTGGTGCCGGCTGCCGGCCGGTGTGACCGGTGAGCACCTGCTTTCGGCCTGTCAGAGTTCCCGGGTGGGGTTCATACCCGGTTCGGCTTTTTATGCGGATGCCGGCGGCAGGGATCATATACGCCTGAGCTTCTCGCGTTGTGGCGTTGACGACATTCGTATCGGAATAGAAAGGATCTGCCGTGCGGTCCGGCAGTTGAGCAAAGAAACCCTGGAACCGCATAAACGAGGCAAAGGGGAGGACATGGCCCCGCTGGCCCTGCTGTAATAGGGCTGGGGAGTTCCTGCCGTCTGGTATAATGGTGAAGGATAAATGGAGGTAAAGGGAATGGAAGCCGGTCAGTACAGTCAAACCGCATTGAGGGCAGCCTGCTATCGAGCGTATCATGTTTTGCACGATGAACCGTTAATTTTTGATGACATACTGGCACCCAGCTTTCTGACTAGCGGGGAAATTGCCCGTCATGAAAGCGATATGGTGGCCGGTTTTCGGGCGGCGGCTCCAGACTATGCCGCCTCCTTTCCAAATAATGATGCTATATTAGCGTTTATGATGCAGGCCATGGCAGCTCCTGCACTGACCCTAAGCCGGGCCCGATATGCTGAAGATTGGCTAACGGAGGCTATCCAGGGCGGGGTAGGGCAGTATGTTATCCTGGGGGCGGGATTGGACACCTTTGCTTTTCGTCACCCTGAATTATTAGAGAACATCAAGGTTTTTGAGATCGATCATCCTGATACCCAGGCTTTCAAGCGGGAACGGCTGAAGGGTTTGCAGTGGAACTACCCGTCGGGACTTGAAATGGTGCCCCTGGATTTCAATCAGGGAAGCCTGGCCCAGGCCCTCACGGCTTCCTCTTACGACCCGCTGCAGCCGGCCTGTTTCAGCTGGCTAGGGGTCAGTTATTACCTGAGCCGTTCAACTATACTGGATACCCTTTCCTCGATCGCTGGCCTGGCGGCTGCTGGCAGCAGTATTTTATTCGATTATCTGGATGCCGATGCCTTTGACCCGGGAAAAGCTGCCCAGCGGGTACAGGTGTTGCTGATGATGGCCCGGGGGGTCGGAGAAACCATGCTGGCCGGATTTGAACCGGGCGATCTGGCGGGTGAAGTAGCCAGGCTCGGTCTTACTGTAAAAGAAGACTTGGCACCGGCAGATATTCAGGCACGTTATTTTGCCGCCCGCCAAGATAAGTATTATGCCTGCGAACACGCCCATCTGGTCTGCCTGATAAAAAAAGACTGATCCGGTCAGTCAAACGCAATGATATACCTGTGGCGGTATTATCCGCCATTATCCGCTCGGTTATAATAGACCTACCTGGGGGGAACCGGTGGGGCTTTGCCGGTTTCTTCTGAGATGGTTGGGGGGAGAACTGACCATGCATAAAACCGGCACATGGAAGGCAGTAGGGGCACTGGTCCTTACTATTATTTTTTTCAGCACCTTCGAAGTGGTCTCCAAGAAGATAACCTACAGTATAGAACCCATGCAGATCAACTATCTGCGTTTCCTGCTGGGAGGATTGATCCTGCTGCCGCTGGCCCTGGCCGATCAACGTAAGCGTTCGGTGCATTTGCATGCCGGGCATTTTAAGAACTTGTTCTGGCTGGGATTCTTGAATGTGACCCTGTGTCTGTCGGTCTTTCAGATCAGCATCAAATATATCCCGGCATCCACTGCCGCGGTGATCTTCTGCACAAATCCGATATTTGTGCATATATTCGAGGCCTGGAGGGGGCGCCATCGTTTCAGCCTGTATCAGGTAATGGGTCTGATCTCTGCGGCGGCCGGGCTTTTTGCTGTAGCCTTCCATGAAGTGATGATGGGCTCAGGCTCCTGGCTGGGGACCGGATTGGCCATGTTTTCAGCGGTCACTTACGGACTCTTTATAGTGCAGGCCCGCCAGGCTACACAGGACCTGGGCAGTTTAACCGTCAACAGTTTCTCTTTTATATTGGGCGCGCTGGCCTGCATACCGGCCCTGCTCTATTTCGGCATCCCGCTCCTGACCTTCGATTACCGGGTCTGGCCCTGGCTGGCCTATCTGACCATTATACTTACCAGTTTGGCCTATTACCTGTTCCTTTATGGACTGGAGCATCTCCCGCCCGGAGCAGGTTCACTCATATTCTTCGTAAAACCAGTCCTCGCTACTGCCCTGGCTGCCTATTTGCTGCACGAGAGCATCAGCACCTTATTTTTGACCGGAACCCTGGTGATTATCATCGGCCTATGGCTGTATACCCGGCAATCGGCTGCATAGCCAAAGAGCCCTGACAAAAATTGCCGGCCGTTCCCGGATTGAAAGGTTATATTATCGGCAGCGTATTTAAAGATAAGAAAAAACAGTGGGGTGGCTTCTATGAGAAGATATATGACCTGGTTAATGATAGGGTTATTATTATTGGTCGGCCCTGGTTATGCCCTGGGCAGGACCGCGTCTGATCCGGCAACGACCAGCGAACAGGTGGTACCGGCTGACATCAAAGGACACTGGGCCCAGCAGGAGATTCAAAGTGCTATCGACATGGGCCTTATGGTGGGCACCGGCCGCAACGGTCAGGGTCAGAAGATATTTTGCCCGGAGGCTGCCGTCAGCCGAGCCCAACTGGCTGCAGTCCTGACACGCACATTTAATCTCGATTATGGTGACAAGCGCTTCATCAAACAACCGCTGGCCAGTGATTACTTTCGTGATGTCGACAATAAGGCCTGGTATGCCGACGCGCTGGTGATGTGCGAGATCAATGACATCTTTGCCGGATACGGCGACCGGTTCGATCCCAACCGCAGCGTCAGCCGCATCGAGGTAGCCCAGGCTGTTCGCCGCTGCTTCGAAGCCAAGAAAATCGATGTCGTAATGATCATGGTCATGCCGGAATATAATGATATGAAGGGGCTGACCCAGGAAGAGACCAATGCCCTGGTCTTCGTCAGCAATACCGGAATAATGAAAGGAGACGGCAACAACAATTTCCGTCCGCGCGGGGCGGTAAAACGCGCCGAGCTGGCTCGGATCCTGAATCGCTGCACCAGTATGATGAGTGTTGATCAGAATTACAATAACAAAGAGTATACCATGGCCGTGGGGCAGAGCTTTATCTTATCCTTGCCCGGCAATCCCAGCACCGGTTACAGTTGGATGATGGATATCGGAGATAAGAGCTTGCTGCGCCTGGACGGTGAAGGCTTTCAGCCGGGAGCGGATACGCGGCTGATCGGACAGGGCGGCACCAACTGGTGGAAGATGACCGCCCTAAGAAGCGGCACAACAAAAATCAAGCTGAACTACCAGCGACCCTGGGAGAGTGTTCAGCCTGCCCAGACCTTCGAAATGACTGTAATTATAAAATAGTACCTTACCATATTTAGCCGGCGGCTCTTTAGGGGCCGCTTTTTTATTGGGAGAATGCTTGACATAGTGTATAGTGTTACTATACACTATACACATAACGAATGGAGGTTGGTGCAGATGGCAGAAGATAGCGGCTTGATGAAAATGGCGGAACTGGTTGCTGCCGCCGGGATCTCCAAGCAAACCATACATTTTTATCTGCGCGAAGGGCTGCTGAGTCCGCCGGTACGGACAGGCAGAAACATCGCCTGGTATGATGAGCGGCATGTCAGGGAACTGCGTATGATCAAAGAACTGCAGGAAAAACACTATTATCCTTTATCTCTGATCAGGACCATCATGGAAGGCTGGCGTCAGGGCAAGGATATCGGCACCCCTGATCACCTGGAGGCCTTTGATGAATATTTTGATGATGTCTCCGAAGGGGCTGGAGCGGAGTATGATCTCGGCCGTTTTATTAAAGAAACCGGATTGAGCTCCGAACTGGTCCAACAGCTGGCGGAAGCCGGCATGATCGGGTCCCGCTCCAAGTTAGCAAATGAAGGTTTCAGCAATTATGATCTGGCCCTGGGCCGGTCACTGAAGAGGATCGCCGATCTTGGTTTTACGGAGAATGACCTGTTGATTTACCGGGATTATCTTGATCTGATGCGCAGAGAAGTCCTCCTGGCCCATGACAGGATCGTTGAAAACCCGCTGCAGCAGCCCCACCCACCCCTGGCCGATATCAGGCAGGCATTGGATCAGATCAAGCTGCTGCTGACTAAACAGGCCCTGAGGGAGATCGTTATGGACCAGAAACATCATAGTGAACCGGGAGAAAGGGGAGGAAAAGATGCTTGAGTTTTATGCAGCCAATAAATTTGGATTTTGGTGCGGAGCATTGATTGCTGTTATTGCGGTATGTGCGGTACATTATTTCTTTTTTGGCCGTCGAGGCACCCGGGACGCACAAGGTGAAACAGGCATTCTGATCACCCGCTTTACCATCAGGGAACAGATTTTTCACTGGCTGAGGATCATCTTGTTTCTATTCCTGCTGGGCACCGGGATAAAGCTGTTGTTACAGATCGGAGAAACTGAACTGGGGCCTCACCACGGGTTCACCGGGGTGGCATTCGTGATACTCGTGATCATCAACCTGGTTTCCTGGGCAGGGGATATGCTGCCGCGCAGATATGACT
Organism: Deltaproteobacteria bacterium; assembly: GCA_050258735.1. Lineage (GTDB taxonomy): Bacteria > Bacillota > Syntrophomonadia > Syntrophomonadales > Syntrophomonadaceae > Syntrophomonas_A. The sequence goes on from JBLMZJ010000061.1 coordinate 37,041, forward strand.
TGTCCTGGTTCATTAACATGGGCGGCTACCTCTCCCGATATGATAAACACCTGCCGGCGGGCAGGTTCAATGCGGGGCAAAAGGTATATTTTTGGTTGATGTTTATAGCGGTTATGGTCCTGATGACCACTGCCATAATGATGGAACAGGAACCCCATCATACCATCGCAGGCCGGCAAAGCCTGGTTTGGATCATCCATGGATTGACCGGTTGCCTTGCAGCGGTCATGGTTATAGGCCATGCTTATCTTTCCATACTGGTAAACCCGGAGAGTGCCAGGGTGTTGCTGGATGGGAAAATCAGGCGGGACTACATAATGAAACACCACGGACTATGGCTTGACCCGGCTCTGGGTCAGGAGAGGAGCAAACCGGATGATCTTTGCCCATCACAGAAATAATCCTGTTCATGAAGAGCGGACCCGAGCCCATCTGCGAACAGAGTTTATTGAGATAAGAAGCCAGATCTGTTCAGCCTGCGGCACTTGCATCGATGAGTGTCCGAAGGGTGTGATCGGGAAGGTGAGGTTTTTTAGACATACCCATGCCCATATCGATCGGCCGGACAGCTGCGTCGGCTGCAGGAAGTGTGTAAAGGTGTGCCCCAACGGGGCGATAATCGAATACTCCGGGTCAAAGCTGACTGTGAACGATACAAACCTTATCAGCCTTTCTTACACGGAAAGAATACCAGGGGACCGGAGAACCCGCATCATCCGGCTCAGATGATCGAGCGTTCGGCGGCCAGTCGGTTTATATGATCCAAGACCTCCTGCCAGTGGTTGACCCGGAAGACGTTTTCGGCCTGGATGTGGCGGTTATAGGGGTAATCGAAGACTATGACCGGGAAGGCCTGGGCAAGTTCCAGGATAAGGTCGTGGTGGTCTTCGATCATGACCTCGACCCCATGCTCCAGGCAGACCCCCAGCTTGCTGAAAAAATGCATATTAGGCGTGGCATTGAGTATCAGGCCGTCGTAGGCGATGCCATAGCGTTCCAGCCATTCCAGAGTCACTTGCTCCACCTCGGGAAACTGCTGGTTGCGCGAAGTGATGAGAAACAACTCATGCTCATCCTTGAGTTTGCGCATTACTTCCACCGCCTGGTCCTTGGGGCGCATCTCGCGGTAAATTTGGCCCAGGTAGGTGTCAAGGAAGAATTCTGCAGTGTCACGGTCCCAACCCAGTGCATCCTCCAGGTAATAATAATTGGGGTCGGCCACCGTGTTCAGCCCGTGTTCCTCGCCGTATATCCTGGCATAATGCATGATCATCTCAGTGGTATGGGTTATGGTATTGTCGATATCGACTCCTATCTTCATATTGAATATCCTTTTTATGATATTTTGGCTTTCAGCAGCCGCGGGTCATGGAGGGTATAAAAGGATTTGCCCATACCTTTTAGCTCGCTCCAGGGGATGACTTTGCCCTGCACCGGACCGCTTATCTTTTGCTCATCCATCCAGGCGGCTATCTTCGGCAGTACTGACTGATCCCAGTAAAAACGGGAACCAGGCCCTTCACGAAACAGCTTCCAACCCTCCGGAGATATCATCTTCCACAACAGATCATAATTAAAAGGCGCATCACCAGCCAGCAAGACCGGCCCCCCCGCAGTAGCTACCTCGACGATCTGGTGTCCCTTGGTGTGTCCGCCAGTCCTTATCAGTCGAAGCCCGGGCTGCAATTGGTGATCACCTTCCACCACCCTGATGTTGGGGAGCAAGTCCAACCAATGGGCCGGACAGAAATAGGTCTCTTCATTAGGGTTGAGCTGGAACAGCCCGCGGAATTCGTCGGCCTGCAAGTAGAACTGAGCTGAGGCAAAATCATGCATACCGGCCGTATGATCCCAGTGCAGGTGAGTCATGATCACGGTCCGGACTGCCGCAGGGTCATAACCGAGACCAGTGATCACATCAGGCAGCTTATGTTGCGGACCCTGCTCAAAGGCAGTGTGCAGTCCGGGAATAAACTCCGGGCTGAATCCGGTATCGATCAGGATAAGCTCTCCATCCTCGGCCACCAGCAGAAAAGCGAAACAGGGTATGTTTTCCATCGGACGGACTGACTTGAACAGAATATTGAAGACCCCGTTGAACAAGGGGTAGATCTTATATCGCATCTTACTCCTCCAGCTTGGACTATCCTCAATAGATTATATCATATAGGATTATTAACACGTAAACATGAGAGTCCTCGCTCAACCCATCAGCATCATGACCAGGCGGCCGGACTGGTAGACCAGGGTCCCCAGTACGAAGGCCAACATCAGTGATATAACGATGGAAAAAGCGGCAAAAAGAGTGCTCCCGCTCTCACGCCGGATGACGGTAACCGTTGCCAGACAGGGGGTGTAAAACATATAGATCACCAAAAAGGTCAGACCAATAAGCGGACTGATATGAGCGGCCAGGATAGACGATAGGTTGCCTAGGCCCTCGGAAGCATGATACAAAACCCCCAGAGTGGATAGAGTGGTCTCTTTAGCGAAAAATCCCAGTAAAAGGGCCACGATCAGCTGCCAGTCGAGTCCGGCCAACCGGCCCAGCGGTTCCAGGCTCCGCCCGACAATGGCTATATATGAGTTTTCGAACCCTGCACCCGTCGGGAAGCTGGACAGGAACCACACTACCACTGCGCTGATGATGACGACATTCTTAATCTTATTGAGGAAATCCAGGGTGCGGATCAACGCGGATTTCAACACATGGCTCAGTTGGGGCCGGTGCAGGGGAGGCAGGGTGAGTTTGATCCCGGCCGGAGCAGAGCGGGGAAAGCTGGCCTTGATAGCATAGGCCACCAGAGCGCTGACTAGCCAACTGAGCCCTATCAATCCTGTCATTACCAGGGTGGCGATCAGCGGAGAGAAAAAGGCGGCTGCGATGTACAGGATGACTCCAAAGCGAGCCGAACAGGGGGTGAAGGTACTGATCAGCATTACTATGAAACGGTCGAGACGCCGGGGGATATCTCGTGCTGCTACCACCGCCGGTACGTTGCAGCTATATCCCAGAAAGAGACAGGCGAAGGCATCGCCCTGCATGTTCAGACGGGACATGGGGCTGTTCATGATATGGGCGATGCGTGAGGCATAGCCGGTATCGTTCATAGCGGAATAGAAGACATAGAAGATCAACATCTGGGGGAAAAAGGCCAGGGCTGATCCGATACCACGGAAGATGCCGTTGGAAATCAGGCTGGTGATCAGCCAGGGGAGATGCACTGCGACCGCCCAGGTCTCAAAGATGCTTACGAGATAGTCCAAGCCCAATCCCAGCCAGTTGGATATTGGCTTACCCAATATGAAACTGGCGGCAAAAAGAGCCGCAAAGCATAAAAGCATTATGGGGAATCCGGTATAGGGTTCCAAAAGATATTTGTCTGCTCGCTGGCCCAGGCTCTGCTTCTGGCCAGGCTTCTTTATATTTACCATATAAAACCACCCATTACGATAATGATAATTATTATCATTAATATTATATTACCTGTTATATATATTGGTCAATAACGATAATCATACGCCCGTTTATTGGAGAAGTATGCTCTACACACCGACTAAAAAATTGTATACTGTCAAGTAGTATCTTTGAAGCTCATGGCTTAAGGGAGATCCGGTCAGAGCCCGGCAATAAAGAGAGGGGTGCACAGCCTAAAACAGGGGGAGCTAACATGCAAAAGTTGTTTAAACACATCAATATACTGGATCATGACAAATACACGCTGCCATATTGCAATTGCCTGCTAATAGAAGATGACATCACCTGTCTGGTTGATTCGAGTCCGCATCCCAAACAAAGGCCCTATTTGGAGGACAAGAGGATCGATCTCATCGTCAACAGCCACGGTCATAGCGACCACAATTCCTGCAACTACTTATATCCGGAGGCCAAGGTGCTGCTGCATCCGGCTGAACATGAACGGGTGGCCTTGGGGGAGGCTTATCTAACCGCTTACGGTTATTATTTCTATCCCGACGAGGCGACCCGCCACTTCTACCTGGATGCGGTGCAATACCACGTCCGGCCGGCAGATGGCGACCTCAGCGACGGGCAGAAGATATCTACCGGAGTGATCGAATTCGAGGTGCTAGCCCTGCCCGGTCATAGTATCGGGCACTGCGGTTTTTTCTTCCCCCGTCAGGGCTTTATCTTTACCGCTGATATCAATCTGAGGATCAAACCGATATATGCTATGCTGGACAGCAGCGTGGACGACTATATCGACTCACTGGAACGGCTGCGGGAGATCAAGGCGGATATGCTGGTAGGCGGACATGGTCCCGCCTTATACACCGAGGATCTGGACAGGCGGTTGCTGCAGTACCGGGATGAGATCCTGTATCG
>JBLMZJ010000062.1:0-9042 GCA_050258735.1 Deltaproteobacteria bacterium
TGAACCGTGTCAGGTCCGGGAGGAAGCAGCACTAAGGGGTCCATCCCGTGTGACGCAGGGTGGCCTGGATGGAGCTAACTGTTCAAGTATCGCTTGGAAGGTATTCTCGAAGCCAGGTGCACGGCATATTTTTTTAATTGGATAAAGTGTAGTAAAATAGCAGGTGTAATCCCTGCTGTTTTTATTTTTATCCATAGTATTATTCCACTGTCAAAACCCAAATGTCGGGAAAAGGAGGCATAGCCATGGCATATCTGGCCCTCTACAGAGCCTGGCGTCCCCAACGCTTCGAGGAGGTGGTGGGGCAGGAGAAGACTGTCGCTGCCTTGCGAAATGCCATCAAGGAAGGGAGGCTGTCCCATGCCTATCTTTTTTCTGGCCCCAGAGGCACCGGCAAGACCAGCATAGCCAAGATCGTTGCCCGTTCGGTAAACTGCGAGCAGCCGGAAGCTGGAGAACCATGTAACCTGTGTTCCAGCTGCCGGGACATCAACAACGGCAATTTCATGGATGTCATTGAGATAGATGCTGCCTCTAACCGCGGGATAGACGAGATCCGCGATCTGCGCGAGAAGGTCCGTGTGCTGCCTGCTCAGGGCAAAAAGAAGGTCTACATCATCGATGAGGTCCATATGTTGACTACCGAGGCCTTCAATGCACTCCTAAAGACTCTGGAGGAGCCGCCGGATTCAGTGATCTTTATACTGGCAACCACAGAACCGCATAAGATACCGGAAACGATCCGCTCCCGCTGTCAAGCCTATCATTTCCGCCGGCTGACCGGGGATGAGATCACCAGCCGTTTACAGCAGGCAGCCGCCAGCAATTCTATACAGCTGGATGAAGAAGCCCTGCTGTTGATCGCCCGCCGTGCCAACGGAGGGATGCGGGATGCACTGAGCACGCTTGATCAGGTTTATTCATATAAAGGACAGGTCATTGGCAAGGATGATGTACTTGATGTGCTGGGCCTGGTTGACGAACTATACCTGGCAGATCTGGTAGATGCGCTGCTGGGAAAGGATATTCCGGCAATAATCGCCAGTTTGGATCTGGCTATGAGCCAGGGTAAAGAGGCTCAGCACCTGGTGCGGGAGACTGCCTTCTATCTGCGGGATCTTTTACTGTATTCAGTGATGGGGGATAAGGCCCAGCTCATGGTCGTACATAAGGCAGCTCTGCCTCGGCTGCAGAAACAGAGCCGAGAAGCCAGCCGTGATATGATATTATCTGCCTTAAGGATCATGATGGAAACGGCTGAAAAGCTGAGATTTAGCGAAGGGAACCGTTTTCTGCTGGAGATGTCATTCCTGGAACTGGCGGATCTATTCTCCGGTCAGATCCAAGCGGCCAGCAAACCGGTATCGTCGGCGGGTGCCACCCGGGAGAAGAAATCTAGCGCTGCAGCCAGTCCGCAGCCGGCCAAAAGCAAGGCTGCCGCACCTAAAGGAGAAGGAGATCCTGCGTGGAACCGGATACTAACGGGGGTAAAGGAGAAACGGGTGCCTACCTATGCCCTGCTGGCCCAAGGGAATCTTTTGGGGATCAAAGATGATACCATGTATATCGGGTATAAGAAGGGCTTTAGTTTTCACAAGGAGAAGATGCAGGAAAAGGCTAACCGTGAGATCCTCGAAGGAGTCCTCCGCGATTTGTACCAGAAAACCATAGAACTGGAATTTATCTTACTTGAGGATGAGCAATATAATGATATAGTTGTAAAGAAGGCTATTGAATTCTTTGGACCGGATATGGTCCAAATCAAAGATTAAAGGGGGAAAAATAATGAAGTTCAATCCCGGCGGCGGCAACATGAACAACATGATCAAACAGGCCAAGCAGGTCCAGGAAAAGATCATTAAGATGCAGGAAGAGCTGAGAGAAAGGGAAGTAGAGGCTTCTTCCGGTGGTGGTGCAGTAATGGCTACTGTCAACGGCAAACAAGAGCTATTAAAAATCAAGATCAAACCGGAAGTAGTAGACCCGGAGGATATAGAGATGCTGGAGGATCTGGTGATGACGGCGGTCAATGAAGCCATCCGTCAATCACAGGAGATGGTATCCACGGAAATGGCCAAGATCACCGGAGGATTCAATATACCTGGACTTTAAAGCATAGTCTTATTAAGCTCGGAACGGGAGGTAACACCAGTGAGGCTGGCTCTGGCCCTGGAAAACCTTATAGATAATCTGCAGAAGCTGCCTACCATTGGACCGAAGACTGCGCAGCGCCTGGCTCTCTATATATTAAAAATGCCGGAGGCAGAGGCCCGTAATCTGGCCGGTGCCATCCTGGAAGCCAGGGACAAGATCAAGCCCTGCATCGAATGCGGAATGCTCTGTGATACCGGGTGCTGCTATATATGCCAGGATGACCAGCGGGACAGCAGTACCCTCTGCGTGGTAGGAGAGACCAGTGATGTATTGGCAATTGAGCGTACCGGTTACCGGGGACGCTATTTCGTATTGAACAAGGACTTCCACGTGATGGATGATAATGCCCTGGAAGGGCTCAATCTTAGATTATTCTCCGACCGGTTGGCCGGCGGGACCGTACGTGAAGTGGTATTAGCCCTGAATCCGGATATCGATGGTGAGATAATGTCACGTTATTTGGCGGGAATGACCAACAAATTCGGGATCAGGGTGACCAGACCGGCTCACGGATTACCGGTAGGAGGCAATATAGAATTTGCCGATGAGATAACCTTGCGCCGTGCCCTGGAGGGACGACGCGAGTTTTAACCGATTGGGACTGCATTGAGGGGGTGCCGATAATCGGGAGACAAGATGGAGGCAGCGAAGAAAAGCACCAACTAGAAGCCTTACAATATACTATGCAAGATGATAATATTGAAATCTCCAGACTACAGGCGGAACTGTCCAGGGAAAGGGACAAATACAGGGAATTGGTGCAGAACCAGCCGGAACATTGGGACCAAATAATTAGAATATTGGACCTGGTACCGATAATGGTTTACATAGCCGACCGTGAAGAACTGCTCTATGCCAATCCCGTCCTGATGGAAAAGTTGGGTTACACTCCGGAAGAATGCGTAGGCATGGCAGCCTGGTGGGTAGTGGCTCCTGAGTACCGGGATATGATCAAATACGCCGGTATGGCCAGAATGGACGGGGTAAACGCTACCCCTTATGAAATCAAGCTGGTCCGCAAAGATGGCCGCCAGATATTCGGGCTGCTTTCGTCTGAACGGATAACGTATCATGAACATGATGCCGTGATCGGCTTCATTATTGACATCGATAAACCCAAACGCATGGAAGCAGATATCAAACGAGCTGCCCGCCTGGAAGCCATGGGGGTGCTGGCCGGGGGGATCGCTCATGATTTCAATAACATGCTCACAGTTATCCAGGGTAATGCATCTCTGCTTAAACTGGGGAACCGGGTCATTGCGGAAGAGGATTCCCATTTGCTGAAGGAGATCGAGGCCGCTGCTGAAGAAGCTCGATTCCTGACCAACCAGTTACTTACCTTCTCCAAGGGAGGAGGAACTCCTGTTATCGAAAGCATTTCTTTTCAGGACTTTATCTATGATTTGGTCAACCTGCATATCCGAGGGTCCAATGTAAAATGCGAGATCTCCCTGCCGGACGACCTGTGGCCGGCCAACGTTGATCGGGGACAGATCGGACAGGTCATTAACAACCTGGTCATAAATGCCTGTCAGGCCATGCCTCAGGGTGGAATTATGGAAATATCGGCAAGCAATGAACAGGTTGCTCCCGGCAATACTCAGAATATCTATCCAGGCCGTTATCTGCGCATAGTGATCAAGGATACCGGTGCCGGGATAGATCCGGAGATAATCGATAAGATATTTGACCCCTATTATACGACCAAACCCGGAGGACACGGACTGGGTCTGGCTTCAGTTTATGCAGTTTTACAGAAACATGGCGGGACTATCCAGGCCGAATCAGCACCCGGGCAGGGGGCTTCTTTCATCCTGATGCTGCCCGCTGCTGACGAGTTGCCCCTGGTAAGTAAGTCAGGTAGTATGCGATCTGAACAGGGTGAAGGCCGCATCCTGGTTATGGAAGATGAAGGCCTGGTTCGGAATACTATGGGCCGGATGTTGTCTTACCTGGGTTATCAGGTGGTATTTGCGCGTCACGGCGCCGAAGCCATAGCCAAATATGAGCAGGCCCGCCAAAATGGAGAGACCTTTGAGGCGGTCATCATGGACCTGACCATCGTTGGAGGCATGGGAGCTCTGCCTACTCTGGCCGAATTAAAGAAGCTGGCCCCCGACATCCGCGCAATACTCACCAGCGGTTACAATACTGAGCAGGTGGTAAACGATTTCAGATCCTATGGATTTAGCGGACTGGTAACCAAACCATATCGGCTGGAAACCCTTAGTCAAGTACTGCAGGAGGTTTTGAGTACATAACCGCCAGGGGCGGCTGGGAAAAAGAGGAATATGATAGGACCTTTTGGCATACTATTGCGGTATAGAAGCGGAATAGAAAATAATGCCAGGAGGTTTTTTTATGGAGAGAAATACGCCTGGGCCCCCGGATCCGGAAGGAGAATGGTTGGGCGAAACTGAGGCCTTTTGGGCCAGGACCCGCCGGGCAATAAAGGAATACTTCCAGCCGGCCCGGAAAGAGGAGATGATCTCGGATGAGGAAATGCTCCAGCAGGCTCACCGGGAACTATTGGAGGCCCAGAATCGCTTTTCAATAATAGAAGAACCGGAATTGGTCGATTGTGCTATTTATGCTCTAAAGTCTGCGGAAATAAAATATGATTATATCCTCAGACGGATCAAACAAAAACGGTCGATAGAGATCAGGTAAGGAGGTCAATTATGGAGACGATCAATATTGTCATTGCTGGCGTAGTACTGTTGGTGGTACTCTTTTTTATCGGACAGATAATGGTCAAGCCCATAAAACTCTTATGGAAAGTGTTGCTCAATTCGCTTATTGGTTTGATTCTGCTTATGGCAGTCAATTACCTGGGGGCTTATTATGATTTTTCTCTGCCGATCAACATAATTACTATATTGATAGCAGGATTCCTTGGTATTCCCGGGGTGTTCCTTCTGATCTGTTTTCAGCTGCTGCTTTAAAATATAATAGTTTATGATAGAACATAAAAGTCCGCTTTCCAGCGGGCTTTTTATTTGTGGCGGTCTAGGCTTGCATATGCTGAAATCCGGCACTTCATTGTTTCTTAATACAAAATTAACAAAATTAGTAGTGCATTACGTATGAATAAACGTATATGATATACTTTAATCCCCCTTTATTAAGTAATTTATTAAGGGGATTTTTAGACTGATAATGATATTTTTGGGCAAATGTGAGTAATAATTTCGCCAATTAGGATAATTATTGACGCACAATTCGCAAATGTTTTATACTATTTAGGTCAGGATAGAAATCGGCAGGGAGGTGTTCCCTCCTTTTGGAAAGTGAGCGAGTGCTGGAGGCCTACGTTGGTGAATATGCCAGCGGAAAAAGTGAGATATCTATCAACCGTGCTCTGGAACTGCTGGGGCAGGGAAGAACTGTTACCCTGGTAGATTTGGATACAGTTGAACCATTTTATACGCTGCGCTCGTTAAAACCTGAGCTGGTGGCCAAAGGACTGCAAGTCATCAGCTTTGACAGAGAAGATGCTTTCGGTCTCGGTGAGACCGGAGCTATGCTCAATCCTCAGGCGCGCTGGGCACTAAGGCGCAGCGGTGACATAGTTCTCGATGTGGGTTATGGGGTTTATGGTGCCCGTACACTCAATTTGGTAGAGGGAGCCTATGAATCTCAGGAATTGAAAGTTTTGGCGGTAATCAACTACAGCCGGCCATTGACCGGCACCCCCGATCGGATCCGGGAATATGTGCTGGATCTGGGGCGGGTAGATGGTATAGTAGCCAATACCCATCTGGGTTCGGAGACTACTGTCGAGATAATTGAAGAAGGAAATAATGAAATAGTACACGTAGCTCGGGAGCTGGGAATCCCGGTAGATTTTATAGCTGTGGATGAAAGGTTCTATCCCATGGAGGTAAACGTATCAGGCATACCGATAAAGTACATTCATCGATATATGCCTGCCGCTATGTGGTAAGTCAAAGCAGGAGGTGTTTCAATTATCAATGGAAAAGGTTTTTAGTGAAGCAAAAAAAGCTTTCATGACCGGAAATGAGACCGCGGCCTGGGCGGCTCTGGCTGCGGGTGCCGAAGTTATGTTTGGGTATCCGATTACACCTCAGAACGAGGTTATGCACTATTGGACCCGTCTGGCTCCGAAATATGGCAGAGAATTCTTACAGACCGAGGATGAGATCTCGGCTGGTTTTACGGTATGCGGTTCGGTGCAGAGCGGCAAAAAGGCTTTTACCGCTACGGCTGGTCCGGGCAATGTACTTATGCAGGAACCCTTTGGCATGGCCGAGGCTATGCGACTGCCTATGCTGGCCATTATCCAGCAGCGCGGCGGTCCTTCATCAGGAACTGTGGTTTATTCCCAGCAGGAGGTGACCCTCACTACCTTTGGCGGCAACGGTGAAGGGCATCGTATCGTCTATTCCACTGCAACCCATCAGGAAATCTATGATTATATCATAAAGGGATTCAACACTGCCTGGACATATCGTTTCCCCACCTTTATCCTGGGTGACGGCTATCAGGCTAAGATGCGTGAACCCCTGGAATTATACAGCCCGGAAGACAAGGGAATAAAAATGGTAGATACCTACCCTCTGATCGGACTGCCCGGACATATAGGTGATGGCCGCGAACCCCAACACCTGTGCAACATATACAGCCTGGAAGAGGAACTCTACGAGGTAGTCATGAAGGTATCGGCCGAATATGAAGCCATCTCACCGAAATTGACCGAATACCAGGAACGTGAATGCGATGATGCTGAGATAATAATAGTTTCCCATGGCGTGGTATCCCGGGCTGCCGATGATGCGGTGACTGCCTTAAGAGCCCAGGGCCTGAAGGTCGGATGTTTCCGACCGATCACCCTGCGACCCTTCCCCGGCCAGGATCTGAAAAACTGTATCCAGAAGAGCGGGGCCAAAAAATTGCTTGTTGCAGAATCAGCTTATGGGCAGCTCTATCGCCTGGTACGCCAGGAGATCTATGGAGAAACGGTTCCTATCGATACATTGTTTATGCCTGGTGTAGGTATTATTGATTATGACATTATGAGTAAGATCAAGAGCATGTTATAAATAATTCAGTTGTAATGATTATCAGGATTTATTTAAAAAGGGAGGTCAGTTCATGGCAATGTTAGAGCCGGTACACCCGGCAACACCGAAATCATGGTATTTGCCATCCAAACCACACAAGTTCTGTCCCGGCTGTGGACACGGTATAGTATTAAAGGCCCTGGGCGAAAACATAGACGAACTGGGGATTCAGGATAGAACCATCTTTGGTTGTGATATAGGCTGTTCATTGCTGGCCTGGAACTTCTTCGCCTGTGACAGTACCCAGACCCATCATGGACGCACCACTCCGGTAATGGTAGGTATCAAACGGTCGCGTCCGGAACTGATCACTGTTGGTTATATGGGAGACGGCGGTGGCTACTCCATCGGTTCCCAGCATCTGCTCAATGCAGCAGTACGTAATGAGAAGGTCACCCTGATCCTGGTGAACAATACCAACTACGGTATGACTGGCGGTCAGATGGCTCCGACCACCCTGCCGGGCCAGAAAACCGAGACAACGCCTTATGGGAGGGATCCGGAAGCCACCGGTTATCCTACCAAAGGACCGGAGTTTATCGCCCAGTTGACCCCGGACAGCGCCTATGTAGCACGCGCCACTGTGTCCAAGTACAATCAGCTCAAGCGTATGATCCGAAATGCCTTGCGCAACCAGATCGAGGGCAACGGTTTTTCATTTGTTGAAGTACTTTCCACCTGTCCTACCAACTGGCGCACTAACGCCCAGCAAACCTGGCGCTTTTTGGAGGATGAAATGGAACAGTATTTCCCAATCGGGGAGATCAAGAGCCCCTTCGGAAAGGGGGATAAATAGATGTCTCTCATAAAGATAGCCCTGGCAGGTGAAGGCGGGCAAGGAGTTCAATCAGTAGCCGAGATCATTGCCGAAGCAGCTTATGAAGCAGGAAAACAAACCATATATATTCCCAATTTCGGATTGGAACAGCGGGGGGGAGTATCCATCGCCTTTATTCAGGTCAGTGATAGAAGGATAGGAGCTCCTAAATTCAATAAAGCCGACGTAGTCATTGCCCTTAGTGAGCGGGCAGTAGGACGTACCGCAGAATATTCCGATAAAAACACCCTCTTTGTATATGATTGTGGATTTGCAGTCCCTCCGGAGGATTTCCCCAAAGAAGCTAAAAAAATAATAGCAATACCAGCTATAGATACCGCCAATAATGAATTACATCCCCGGGTTTTCAACATTATAATAATGGGAGCTGTTATTGGCCTCACTAATGTTGTCAGTTTTGAAGGAGCCAAGGCTGCTCTGGAACACAAGCTGGGCTATAAATTTGAAAAAGATCCTAAACTTCGTGATTTAAACTTCAAGGCAATGGAAATAGGGAAGAAACTGGCAGAAGAATCCCTGACCAAAGAAGGGGTGTGTTAATATGACTACAGTCAATATCGAAGCTATCACAACTCCCTTGGAAAAAGCTATTTTTCATATATTCCCCGCATATTGCAAGGGCTGCGGCCTGTGTAAGGAAAAGTGCCCCAATGATGTGCTGAAATGGTCTGACAAACTTGGGGTATACGGAACCCCAACTGTGGAGCCAACAGAAGAAGACGGCTGCATTGCCTGTAAAATATGCGAGATGGTCTGTCCGGACTGCGCCATCCTTATCGAGCGTACCAAAAAGCCCAAAGCATAATATGTTTAGTGATCACAAAACGGCTTGGTGGTGTTTCCATCAAGCCGTTTTTTTAGCCACAGATGAATAGATCCATGGGGTGCATATGCAGTAAATAGATAATTAAAACATATATAACTGTGGTTTGCTGAGCGTCTTTATAGTTACGTATTTAACAT
>JBLMZJ010000063.1:0-29935 GCA_050258735.1 Deltaproteobacteria bacterium
TATGCTGAACGAGTGGATCATATTAGAGAGTGGCCTGCTGCGGGGATTTCTGGACACAGGCGGCTCCGTGGTGATCCATGCCTTTGGGGCTTATTTTGGCCTGGGGGTAGTGGCCGGGACCCTGAGACGCTTTAAGGATAAACCGGGAGTGGAGAGTGACTTGGTCAGCAACCAGTTTGCCCTCTTGGGAAGTATGATCCTGTGGCTGTTCTGGCCGTCTTTTACCAGTGCCCTGGTCGCACCGGAGCGGGTGGTACTAACGGCGGTCAACACTATTTTTGCTCTCTGTGGAGCGACTATCGCTACCTACATCTTTTCACGTCTAATCCGGGGCAAGATAGAAATAGCCGACATTGCCAATGCTGCACTGGCAGGCGGGGTCGCTATAGGTTCTACCTGTAATATGACCAACCCCGGTTATGCACTCTGCATCGGTCTGATGGCCGGAACGCTCAGCACCCTGGGCTATACGGTCATAGCCCCTAAAGTCGAGCAGTTGATCAAGGGCAGCGACACCTGCGGAGTGCACAACCTGCATGGAATGCCGGGCATATTTGGCGGTATTGCCGGCATTATCGTTACTGGAGCAGCGGGGATACAGCTGATCGGTATTTTGATAACAGTAATACTTGCTTTTATTGGCGGAAAAATTACCGGATTGATCCTGGACCTGCTAGGTACTAAAAATGTTCCGTACAGTGATCAGGAGGAGTTCATACTTACAGAATAGGCCGGGATGATTCATCCCTTATATTAACCCCATCTGGTCTTTTTGATCGCTCAGTCAAAAAGACCTTCTTTTTGTATTGACCGGACAGCAAGCGTACAATATGATTAACGTCAATCCATAATAACAGGGGTGAGTTGTCATGTTGGAAAAAGTGCGGATTGTACTCGATAGTCTTATTCTATACCGGGGATTACTGCAGGACCCTGTGGTAGCTGCCTTGCGTAGGTTTATCGATATATCCGGAGATGGCCGGGCAAAAGCCTTGTCAGCCTGGCACGATTTTGCTTATTCTCTTTATCAGAGCGGGCATAGCTATCAAGAGCACTGGCTGGAGTTGATAAGGTGCGATGATAATCCCTTCAGTGCGCAGGCCGAATTCTCAGGTTCTACCGGGCTATCGGCGTCTATGATCAATGCCATCAAGAATGATCTTGGCTTGCTGAATATCCTTTATCAGTTGGATATGGCAGGGATGTTGACCGGGTCAGGCCTGGAAGCTGGTCTGGCCCAAACCGTCCCTTACGGATTGCCGGCCGATTACCGGGAGGCACTGCCGTTGTTGGATTCGGATCAATGGCCGGAGCTTACCCAGCAGATGGCAAACTACTACCGGGAGCACTCCCGGGGATTGCTGGCCAGCCATCGCGCTCTGTTCTGGGATAGCCAAAATGGCTTGCAGCCGGTTGCCAACCCGGATCCTGTTTCGCTGGAGGACCTGATCGGTTACAAGACCCAGAAGGAACAGGTACTGGACAACACTGAACAATTTCTCCGCGGCGAACCTGCCAATAACATCCTTCTGTATGGCAACCGGGGAACCGGCAAATCCAGCATGATAAAGGCGCTGTTGAATCGATACCGGAGCGATAAGCTGGCCCTGGTAGAAGTCCATCGCGAGGATCTCGCCGAATTGCCGGCCCTTACTGCGCAGCTCAGGCATTATAACGTGTATTTTATAATATTCGTAGACGATCTCTCCTTTGAAGACTATGAGACTGATTACAAGGGCTTGAAGGCGGTCATGGAGGGCAGTCTGGAAGGCCGGGCTCCCAATGTACTGATATACGCTACTTCAAATCGCCGCAACCTGATCCGTGAGAGCTTCACCGATCGAACTTATATGGATGAAGAAATACATGCCCGCGATACCATGGAGGAGAAACTATCTCTGGCAGACCGCTTCGGCCTGACCATTATCTTTCCTGCCCCCAGCCAGCAACAATACCTGGAGATCATCGAAGGTATCGCTTTGCGCCGGCATCTGAATATGGACCCCGAACTGCTGCGCCGGCGCGCTCTGGAATGGGAACGGGCGCACCACGGACCTTCCGGCCGGACTGCCCGTCAATTCCTGGACTCCCTGGACTATTCCAACTGAAACCCTGCTGCAGATCTTTTTACCAGGGGCGGTCCTTTGATTTCATTGAAGTCGAAGGACCGTTCTTGCTCATTGGCACATCATCGAAAAAATTGGAAAAAAGATATAGAAAATAGCATTATAAAAATATATGATAAAAAAAGGAATTATAGTAACCATATGGGCAGATGTAAATAATGGGGGGTTTATTATGGAGATGACTGCCGTAAAACATGATCCAGTTGAATTTATTCGCAGTTTGAAGGACAAACAATACAGGTCTTTGGGAACAGAATTGGAGAGACAGGCCCGGGAACGGGGGAATAAGACCGCGATCATCTTTGAGGAGCGGTCTGTTACTTTTTCTGAGCTAAACGCACTGGCCAACCGCTATGCCAACTTTTTTGCCAGTTTAGGCTTCAAACACGGTGATGTAGTAGCTCTGTACATGGAAAACCGGCCTGAGTACCTGATAGCTGCCAGCGGCCTGAGCAAATTGGGGGTTATAGTATCGCTGATAAATAATGGTTTGAAAGGACCGGCCCTGGCTCATGCCCTGAATATATGCGATGCCAGAGCAGTCATCGTCGGCGGTGAGTATCTGGAGGAACTCCTGTCAGTCAGGAAAAACATAGTTCTCCGTTCTCCCGCCCTGTTATTCGTCGAGGCCGAGGGGCGAAGGCTCAGCTTGCCGCCTGGTATCGAAGATATCGGTGCACTGCTGGAATATGCTCGGGAGGATGATCCGCCTACTACCGGGGAGATAAGCACTGAAGATGTGATCGTATACATATATACCTCCGGTACCACCGGTATGCCCAAGGCCTGCGCCGTGACCCAGAAACGCTGGCTGTTATTGGCCAATCTGGGCATACAGATCGGTCATATGGAACAGGAAGGCGTGCATTATGTAGCCCTGCCCCTTTATCACAACAGCGGGTTCAATGTCGGTTATTCGGCCCTGATTTTTTTCGGCAATACCATGCTGCTGCGGCGTAATTTTTCGGCAACCGCCTTCTGGGATGACGTGAGAAGATATAATGTCCTGACCTTTATCTACGTTGGCGAGATGTGCCGGTATATCTATAACCAACTCCCCAAACCAGACGATGCCGACAACCCGCTGCGTTGTATATCAGGCACCGGCATCCGCGGCGATCTTATCGTCCCCTTTAAAGAACGTTTCGGAGTAGAATGGGTGACTGACACCTATGGTACAACCGAGGGCGTAGGCTTGATGGTCAATCTGGAGGGCATACCCGGCATCTGCGGCAACCTGACCGTAAACGGCCTGCGCCAGGGTGAGATAGTCAAATGGGATTTTGAAAAAGAATGTATATTAAGGGATGAGAACGACTATGCTGTCAGATGTTCGCCAGGGGAAGCCGGGCTCTTAGTATGCGAGATCAATGACCGTAACCCTTTTGTGGGCTACGTCAACAATCCCGAGGCCACTGAAGCCAAGGTCCTGCGTAACCTGCTGGAAGATGGGGATAAATTTTTTGATACGGGAGATCTGGTCAAACTTCATGAACGCGGCAATTTTTCCTTTGTAGACCGGCTGGGTGACAATTACCGCTGGAAGAGTGAGAACATATCCACCAATATGGTATCGAGTGTGATCGACGGTTACGGCCATATCGAAGATGCCAATGTTTATGGGGTAGAGGTGCCGGGGATGGAAGGCCGCTGCGGTATGGCGGCCTTAAAGCTGTTAAAGGGGGAGAGTATCGATTGGGAAGAATTCTCCGCTCATATAACTGCCAACCTGGCTCCCTATGCGCGTCCTTATTTTTTGCGGCTGCGGCCGGTCATCGATGCCAATAACAGTTTCAAACAGGTCAAAAAGAACCTGCAGAAAGAGGGCTTCGATCCGGCCGTAGTATCCGACCCGCTTTACTTCCTGCATCCCGAACGAAAACAGTATGTTCCGCTCACCCCGGAAATCTATGAGGATATAATCGGGCAGAAGTTCAGATTCTGAGAAAGCAGTTCACGCCGCCGGTTCAGGCCGGGGCGGCCTCTAATTGTCTGCCGGTGAACTGACTGTTGTAGAGATCGGCGTAGAAGCCGCCCTGAGCCAGTAATTCGTTATGGGTGCCCTTCTCGATCACCCGCCCGTGGTTCATCACCAGGATCAGATCCGCATCACGGATGGTAGAAAGTCGGTGCGCTATTACGAAGCTGGTCCGTTTCTTCATCAGGGCCAGCATGGCTTTTTGGATATAGGCCTCGGTACGGGTATCCACATTGCTGGTGGCTTCATCCAGAATGAGCACTGCCGGATCGGCCAAAATAGCCCGGGCAATGGTCAGAAGCTGTTTTTGCCCCTGAGATATATTGGAGGCCTCTTCATCGAGAATGGTATTGTAGCCATCGGGCAGGGTGCGGATGAAATGGTCGGCATGGGATGCCCGGGCGGCTTTCACGATTTCTTCATCTGTGGCACCCTCCAGACCGTAGGCGATATTATCCCGGATAGTACCATTAAACAACCAGGTATCCTGCAATACCATTCCGAAGATGCGCCGCATCGGTCCCCGCTTCATATCACGGATATCGATGCCGTCTATCGTTATCCTTCCTCCTTCGATCTCATAAAAACGCATCAGCAGGTTGACCAGAGTTGTCTTGCCGGCGCCGGTAGGTCCCACGATGGCAATGGTCTGTCCCGCCCCCACATCGATGTTCATATCCTCGATCAGCTGCACCTCTGGATTGTAACTGAACCGGACGTCTTCAAACCTGATTTCACCGCGCGGGCTTTCCGGCACGATAGCATCAGCAGGATCCGGGATCTCTTCAGGTTCGTCGAGGATCTCAAATACCCGTTCGGCCGAGGCGATCGTAGACTGGATGATATTGATGATGTTGGCGGTCTGTACGATCGGCTGGGTGAACTGCCGGGAATACTGCATAAAAGCCTGAAGGTCACCGATGGCCAGGGTACGGTGGGTGACAAATATACCACCTACTACACTTACCAGCACATAGCCTATATTATTTATCAGGGTCAGAAGAGGCATGATGACCCCGGAGACGAACTGAGCCTTCCAGCCTGCTTCATAAAGGCTTTCATTGATGCTGCCGAATCTGGCCAGTGATTCGCTTTCGTGACCAAAGGCCTTGACTACCTGATGGCCGGTATACATTTCTTCCACGTGGCCGCTGAGTTCGCCCAGCGCTTTTTGCTGACCGGCAAAGTACTGCTGTGAACGTTTGGCCGCAGCTTTAGTAACCAGGGCCGATAATGGCAGCACCAGCAGGTAGATCAGAGTGAGCCAGGGGCTTATGGTAAGCATCATGATCAAGACCCCGACCAGCGTCACCACTGAGGTGATCAGCTGGGTCAGGCTCTGCTGCAGGGTAGTAGCGATATTGTCGATGTCATTGGTCACCCGGCTGAGGATCTCACCATGGGTCCGAGCGTCAAAGAACTTCAAGGGCAGTCGGGTCAATTTATCATAGATGTCCCGGCGCATGGCATAAACCGTCTGCTGGGCCACGCTCGCCATAATATACTGCTGGATATAGGCAAAGGCTGCACTGGCGATATATAGGGCGGCCAACATAAGCAGGATATGGCCGATATAGCTGAAATCCACACTGGCACCGGGCACATGATTATATTTGGCCATCAGGTCTTCAAAGAGTTTGGTAGTGGCCTTGCCCATGATCTTGGGACTGAAAATGCTGAAGACCGTACTAAGGATGGCCAGCATCAACACCGCAATCAAACGGTATTTCCTGGGGGCCAGGTATCCCAGGAGCCGGTGGAAGGTACCCTGGAAATCCTGGGCCTTTTCAGCCGGTCGGGTCATGGGTCCCATGGGACCGCCCCGCATATGCTCCGGTTCGCTCAATCGCTTTTCTCTGCGTTCTTCGCTCATGCCAGTTCCTCCTCAGAAAGTTGGGAGAAGACTATCTCCCGGTAAACACTGCAGGAGTCCATTAACTCACGATGAGTTCCCATCCCGGCTATCTGACCATCATTCATAACGATTATCCGGTCGGCTTCCATTACCGTACTCACCCTTTGGGCAATTATCAGTACCGTAGAATCGCCGGTATCTTTACGCAGCGCCATACGCAGCCTGGCATCCGTCTTGAAGTCGAGCGCGGAGAAACTATCGTCAAATATATAGATCTCCGGTCGCCTTACCAGAGCGCGGGCGATGGACAAGCGTTGTTTCTGTCCGCCGGATATATTGATGCCGCCCTGTTCTATCACGGAAGAAAAACCATCCTGCATTTCGCTGATGAACTCAGTTGCCTGGGCAGTAGCAGCTGCAATGCGGATCTCTTCTTCACTGGCTTCCTCCTTGCCGTAGCGGATGTTGTCAGCAATGGTTCCGGAAAACAGCACGGATTTTTGCGGCACAAAGCCGATCCGGGAGCGCAGGTCCGACTGGGAGAGCTCACGGACATCCACTCCGTCAACCTTTACTGATCCGGAGTCAACGTCATAAAAACGGGGGATGAGGCTGACCAGTGCCGTCTTGCCTGAACCTGTGCTGCCGATAAAAGCCGTGGTTTCGCCGGGTCGAGCTTCGAAGGAGATATGGCTGATGGCCGGTTCTTCGGCTCCGGGAAAACTGAAGGTCACATTATCGAACTCCAGGTTGCCCCGCTGGTTCCCGGTTGTTTTTATTGTTTCCGGATCAGTGATACGGGGTATTGTCTCCAATATCTCATTTATTCTGACCGCTGAGGCCGAAGCCCGCGGAACCATGATGAACATCATGGAGAAGATGAGTAACGAGATCATGATCTGCATGGCATATTGGATAAAGGCCATCAGAGAACCCACCTGCATGCCGCCGGTGTCGATACGGATACTGCCAAACCAGATGATGGCTATCAGCGTAAAGTTCATCACCAGCATCATGGAGGGCATCATTGAAGCCATAAGTTTGTTTACCCGGATGGCGTTCTCGGTCAGATCGCTGTTGGCCAGTTCAAAGCGTCGCTGTTCGCAGCTGATGCGATCGAAGGCCCGGATCACCCTTATGCCCGTGAGATTTTCTCTTAGTACCAGGTTTACTTTATCCAGCTTGACCTGCATTAGACGAAAGAGCGGAATGGCCCCCCTGAGGATGAGGATGATCAAGCCAGCTATCACAGGAACAGCCACGCCCATCACCAGCGACAGGGGGCGGTCTTTCGATACGGCCATGATGATGCCGCCGATGCACATCAGCGGCGCCATCAGCATCATGCGCATAATCATAAAGGTTACGGTCTGTACCTGGGTGATATCATTGGTAGTTCGGTTGATGAGAGTAGCAGCACCGAATTGATTGAATTCCTGCATCGAGAAACTCTCTACGCGGGCAAAGACCTGCTCGCGCAGCAGGCGTCCGAAACCTACAGCAGTCCGTGAGGCCAGGAAACTGACCCCAATAGAGCATATCGTACCCAGAGCGGTTATAAGCAGCATGTAGGCACCGATCCGGATGATATAGGCGGTATCCCCTTTTACTATGCCGATATCCACTATATCTGACATCAGAGTAGGCAGGTACAGCTCAGAAAGAACCAGCATAAACACCAGCACGACTATTGCAGCGATGGAACGCGCAAATGGCTTGAGATATCTGTACAGCTTAAGCATTATCGGTGTCCCTCCTCGGCCGGTTGGCCAATGCCGCTTTGATCTCTTCAAGACCCTCTACCAGACTCCGAGCTCTATCGGCCGGAATATCTGCTACAAGTGTACCGATCCCCGCACGGATCTCCTGGCGTACCTCGACCAGATGTCTGCCCACTGCGGGGGTAATGTAAAGGCGAAGTATTCTTTGGTCGGTTTTATCGGGGCGTTTTTCAACCCATCCCCGCTGTTCTAGGTCCCGTACCAGGTTGGATATGTGCGACTTGGCCATATCGACCCGGCGGGACAGTTCACTGATAGTGATCCCGGGATCATTTCTGAGTTCCCGGGCGATAATCATTGATGATATCGGAATATCATGGGCATATAATATCTCTTTTACATACTTGCTCATATCGCGGTTAACCTCCCGCAGCAAGTCGATGAGCTGTTCTTGAGGAAAATCCATTTTTCCCACTCCTTCGTATAAAATGAAGGGCATCTGTTTCTATATTGTTCTGCACAGAACGAATTATACAATCATTTATCTGCTATAGCAATAACAGATTACGGTACGTGAACATAAATTAAGGAAGATTAAATCACATTTTTCTGGCATTATGTTCATTCCCTGACTATAATAAAGGAGTTGTCCAATCAATGATATTGATTCCGGGTCAAGTATCCGGATTTTTCAACAAGGGAAGGAACGTTATGAAACAGGAACAAATCAGAAATCTGGCTATCATCGCTCACGTTGACCATGGCAAGACGACCCTGGTGGATGGCATGCTCAGGCAGAGCGGGGTATTTCATGAACGACAGGTTGTTGAGGATCGAGTCATGGACCGCAATGATCTTGAACGTGAGCGGGGAATAACCATAATGGCCAAAAACACGGCTATCACGTACAATGGTTACCGGCTCAATATCGTGGATACCCCGGGGCATTCAGACTTTGGCGGGGAAGTTGAGCGTATAGTGCATATGGTCGACGGCGTCTTGCTGCTGGTAGATGCCCTGGAAGGCCCGATGCCGCAGACCCGTTTTGTGTTGAAGAAGGCACTGGCTGCCGGACTTTATCCCATAGTTGTGATCAACAAGATCGACCGTCCCCAGGCCCGCCCGCAAGAGGTGCTGGATGAGGTTCTGGAACTCTTTATAGAACTGGAAGCTAATAATGAGCAGCTGGATTTTCCGGTCATATATACCAACGCCCGCACTGGAACGGCCTCACTTGAGCCTGATGGACCAGGTCAGGATCTTAAGTCCCTTTTTGATATGATCATCGAAAAGATCCCGGCACCGACCGGGGAACCGTCTAGTCCTCTGCAGGTAGGGATAAGCATGATCGATTATGATACCTATGTCGGGCGTCAGGCTGTAGGCAGGATCCACAATGGGACCCTACGGATACGCCAGGAAGTGGTCCTGGCCAACAGTCACGGTACCGGTAACCGTCAGCGCATTGGCGGATTGTATGTTTTTGACGGACTGAAGAAGGTGCCGGTAGAGGAAGCCGGCATTGGTGAGATAGTGGTCATAACGGGATTGGACGGATTTAACGTCGGTGATACGGTATGTGATCCTGATTCGACGGTGATCCTTGATTTCGTTACTATCGATGAACCGACCGTGGCAGTTGCCATCCAGGTCAATAAAAGCCCCTTTGCCGGTCGGGAAGGAACTTATGTCACTTCCCGCAAACTCGGGGAACGTTTGGTCCGGGAGCTTGAGTCCGACGTCAGTTTGCGGGTGGATGCAACTGATTCACCTGATACCTTTGCCGTTGCGGGCCGCGGTGAACTGCACATATCCATCCTGATAGAAACCATGCGGCGGGAGGGTTATGAATTCGAGGTATCCCGTCCCCAGGTCATTGAGCGCATCATAGAAGATCAGGTCTGCGAACCGATTGAAGAACTTGTGGTGGAGGTACCGGAAGAATATGTTGGTATCGTAATGGAGCGTCTGGGACCCCGGCGTTCTGAAATGGTCAATATGACGCAGAAGAATGATGGGATGATGTACCTGGAGTTTCTGGTACCGACCCGGGGGTTGTTTGGTTTCCGTTCTGATTTTATGACTGACACCCGGGGCATGGGGACCATGCATCACCTATTCCATTCCTATGCACCCCACCGCGGTGAGATCATGACCCGGCAGAAGGGTTCGCTGGTGGCCCATGAACCCGGTGATACCACAGCTTATGGTCTGGAAAATGCTCAAGAACGTGGGGATTTGTTTGTAGGACCTGGCCTGGCAGTTTACCGTGGCATGATAGTAGGTGAGAACTCCCGCCCGAATGATATTGTGGTAAATGTCTGTAAGAAGAAACACCTCACCAATATTCGCAGCTCCAGTTCGGATATGGCTATCAAGCTTACGCCTCCGCGGGTCATGAGCCTGGAGCAGTGTATGGAGTTCATTGCCGATGATGAACTGGTGGAGGTCACACCTCTTTCCATACGGATGCGAAAAAAAAGTATGAATTGATCTGATTGATGCAGAATAACACCTGGCGGGAAGGAGCATCCTCCGGCCAGGTGTTATTTTTTGCAACAAATGTGTATATAGGACCTAGCCAATTATGCGATCGGACCTCCGTATCCCATTAAATAGGACTATTGAGTTATTTTGGATCAAATAAGTAATTGGTAAAATAAAAATACAATTTAGGGAGCAAGTGATGATTCAAAAACAAACGAGGTGATGTTAATATGGAACCAGGTTCGGCATCAGGCGCCATAAACCGGTCATCCCCGGGGGAGATCGAGAGGAGACTTGATATCCTTCTTCAACATGCCAGCATTCCTCAGCATCAGATAGACATCCTTCGGTCCAATCTAGAAATGTTCAAGAAAATCAAGGACAATAATGTATTCGACACCGGCTCCCGGAAGATAAGAGATGTCATCAGCAGCATATTCTTCGATATGTATGAAACGGTTTTTAAGAAAAACCTTGCATATTCTGATGACAAATCCGAAGCCTGTCACTGTTTCCTGACTACCGCACATATTGACGATGGACTACTCACACCCGACCAGAACCGTGAGCTCAGCTCTTTGATGACTATGCCGCTGGGGGCCAGCGGTGAGGGGATCTACACTATGATGGAATGGCTGGAGAAGATCTACAGAGGTGAAAAAGATCCGTCGGTCAACGAATTCGGCCAGGATTATTATGAGGTATTCCGTGAAAGGAAGAAACGCGGTGAGGTAACAGAGAAAGATCGAATCTCCTATGAGGGAGATATGGATGGGCGTCTCAAACACGAGATAGAAAACCTTTTTAAACTGGGCCAGCGCTTATGCTACGGGCATATGAACGGCTATTTTCCTATGCTGTATAGTGGAATGATCAGCAACAGCTTGATACAGACCCTGGTAACGCCGCAAAAGCTGGCAAATAGCCTAAAAAAGGTCCTGGATATAGATTATTCTGCATTTCATCGTGAAATCGTCTATAGCAACAGCCCCCAAAATGTTAAAAATGAATTGGTGATGATGCCGGTCAGGCCGGATATCATTTTAATGCCGACCTTCGGGGCCAGGGCGGTCATGTGGCAGGAACTGACCGGGAAGGCCAAGAATACTAAGGGACGTATACTATTTCCGCTATTCACCATGGAAGACATTGATGATATGATGCTGGAGGTCGTTGCCAAGTTCCGCTGGAGCCTTTCAAAAAGCATGGTCGGGTTCATCCGCCATGATAGTCACCAGCATACCCTGTTCACCGATTATTATGATTATCTGCAGTTCTATAAGAAGAACCATGATCTTTCCGGGGAAGCCAAGGAAAAGATCAAAACCCAGATCGATAAACACCGCAACAATGTGGCGGAGATATTTGCTTCCGACTACCAGACCTGGATCAACTATGAGTCCAAGGGTTTGGTCCGTTTGAACAAGGTGGCCCGCAGCATAATGTTCAAATACTGCCCTTTTTCCAGGGAAATCAGGAACGATCTGCAGAAGCACCCGCTTTACAGTAAAGAGATCAGCACTTTTAATGCGCACCTGGTCCGGTTGGCCAAGATCACTGAAGCCCGCTATGCTAAACTGAAAAAACCCAATATTCCTCTGGATCGGGAATTGGAAGAGAATCTGGCCTACCTGAATATGTAGACCGTTAAAAAAGGCGGAGCCGTAGCCCTTCAGCAGACGATTGAGGCGGGTTTGCTATGTAACGATGTAGTTCAAGGTCCTCCACATGGAGCCAACGAATTCCCATTAAGAAATGAAGGCTAGGGTGACTTATGACCCTAACCTCAATGGCAAGAATTGATATCAAACTGCATTGCGTTTTTTACGGTCTGAGGGGTGGTAAATAACCGCGCCTTTTATTCTTCTCCCTGATTGGTTTGGAAGATCTCGTCAAATTCGTCGGCGATCTTTATAAAGGCGTTTAGTATTCTGGGGTCGAAGTATTCGGGCATCGTTCTGCCGTCTCCTTGAGTGATGATCTCCAGTGTACGGAAATGAGAGAAACCCGGTTTATAAGGGCGCTTGCTGCGAAGAGCGTCATACTGGTCACATATGGCGACTATCCGGCCTTCTATGGGGATCTCTTCTCCTTTGAGACCGCGCGGATAGCCTGATCCATTCCATCTTTCGTGATGGTTGAGAGAAATCGATTCGATCATACGGATCTCTTCGTATTTAGAATTGGCCAGAATATTAGCTCCGGTCAGAGTGTGGTTCTTCATGATCTCGAACTCTTCTTCACTAAGGGGACCGGGTTTCAAGAGGATCTGATCGACGATACCGATCTTGCCGATATCATGCAGCGGAGCGGCAAAGGCGATGCTTTCAATAAATTTTTCCGGCATTCCCAGCTCGCGGGCCAGACGGGGAGCGTAAATACCCAACCTTTTGTTATGCATACCAGTTTCCAGGTCGCGAAGCTCCGCTGCCGCCGACAGCCGAGAGGCCATCTCAGTGTTTAATTCGTGTAAAGCCCCCAAAGCTTCGGATAATTCACGGGTGCGGGCCGCCACTGTTTGTTCCAGGGTGTTTTTGTAGTCCAGTTCCAGGCGATGGAAATGAGTCAGACGGATAGCCTTATCAAGTACGATAATGAACTGTTTGAGATCGAGTGGTTTCAAGATAAAATAGTCGACACCAATATTGATGAGTTCCAATAAATAACTGGCTTCATCATGGGCCGAGATCACTATGATGACTTGTTGGGGATTGTCAGACTTGATCTGCTGAGCAAGTTTGACTCCGTTCATTTGCGGCATATTGATATCGGTCAGAATCAGGTCAAAGGCGTATTTCTTGTATTTATCCAGGGCCTCCAGCCCGTTCTCTGCAGTAGTGATATCGTCAAAAAAACTTCCCAGTAAGCGGGCGGTATTCTGGCGAAGCTCCCTATCATCCTCTACATACAGCAGGCTCAGCCCCCGGGCATTCTCTTTGACTTCTTTGGCATTGATCATGGCGGCATTCTCCCTAGATGGCAATCGGTAATTTAATGACGAAACAGGCGCCTTCATCCTCATTCCGTACCAGGAGCTGCCCCCGACAATGTTCCTCGACGATCATTTTGGACATGTACAGGCCCAAACCTGTACCAATGCCCGGTCCCTTGGTTGAAAAATAGGGATCAAAAATCTTATCGATGACTTCAGCCATAATACCGCCGGCATTATCGCTGATCTCTACTATGTGGTAGGGGTGTTCCTCATAACCCTTGATAAGGATCTGGGGCGCTAAGATTTCGTTTTCGACAAAGGCATCAGAGGCATTCTTAAGAATATTCAGGAATACCTGCATCAATTCATTGGGATAGGTCAGAATAGGATTCTGGAACTTGCAGTCATTGATAACACAAACGTTTTTGTATTCCAGTGATTTGCCGATTATCCCCATGGTCGAATCAATGACCTCGTGCAGCAGCACCTCATCCTGAGGATTATCCGGCTTAAAGAAATGGCGAAAATCATTGATGGTGTTGGACAGATATTGTGCGTGATTGTTGATCTCACCCAGCATGGTCATGAACTGGTCCTTTTCGTACATATCCAGGTCGATGTATACCTGCAGGTTCCCGGCTACGGTACTTATCGAAGACAGGGGCTGTCTCCACTGATGGGCGATCATCCCGATCATCTCACCCATGGCTGCCAGTTTAGAGTTCTGAACCAGTATCTGTTCTTGCTGTTTGCGTTCACTGAATTCCTGCTGCAATTCCTGATTGAGCACTTCCAGCTTGGCTACCATATTACTCAGCATGGCCTGCTCATAGAGCAGTTCCTTTTCCTGGTACAGGTGGCAGTTCTCGCCCTTGTTCAATCCGTTATGGATAGCGATGGCCATGAAATAGCAGGAGTTGTAGCCGCAGGCTGCACAGTTCCTGAAGTCTTTCTCCTCGGTCTTATGCATCTTTTTGAAGATCTCGTCCAATTCCTCAGCACTTGGAATTGACAGCTCAAAACGCGAGGAGAGGTCTTGGTAGGATGTATAAGAGAAATCATGTTTTTTGACCACCTCGTCCAGAAATACCTGACGGCTGGCAGTCATGGCATCGTCATGCAGAATTTTTTCCAAACGCAGGGCAATAGGTTGTTCCACTGAATGCACGGGTTTGAAATGGTTAATGCAGCCAGATCCCATATTACAGCCGTGTTCACAACTCAGGATATCGATGATCATCGGCAGGTTGGAATATCCTTTGCGAATGGCCCTTTCCAGTTGGGGCAGGTATTTTTCATATACCATCGAACCTTCTACCCTAGTAATGGAACTGGGCGCGGTATCCGGATAACGATGGAGATAAGCTTCCTTTAATCCGCCCGGTGTTGAAAAATTAGCGGCCTTACCCGCCTGCACCGAGTGATCAAAGGTTCCATCCTCGAGGTCGGCCAGGTCGATGTTGCGTGCAGTGAACATATTACTTAATGACTGGTATATCACATTGTAGCGGACTGCCCCGCTGTCCTGAAACTCCCGACGTTTAGCGAGACAAGGCGATATAAAGGCCAGTTTGGAATCCGGATGCAGGGACTTGACATATAAGGCCAGATCGTGGACAGGACTGCCAGTAGGAGCCAGATGACTTATCAAGTACGGATATAAAAGTTCGATGTAATTAACAATGGCCGGACAGGGCTGGGCGATCAACGGCGGTTTTATCTCACCGGATTCCAGCAATTTGTGATAACAATCCACCGTTATCTCCGCTCCGAGGGAAACATCATAGACCGCTGCGACACCCAGCCGGCGAAGGGCGGTGATCAATTTTGGCAAAGCAAAGTTGCCTCCGGCAGAAGGAGCTACTAATGCAACTATATTCTTGTGTGGTAGGTCTTTAATAAAATCTTCTGCGTCATCCAGGGGAAAGCGCGCGCTCTTTTCAGTGGCTCCCCCGTGGCTATTTATGCATGCCTCAATACAGCGGCCGCAGCCGATACAGAGATGGTTGTTGAATTTCACAACGTCTCCGCTGCCGTCACTACATACCTTGACCGGGCAGACCGCTATACACTGGTGGCAATTGATACAATTTTCTTCCTTAAAGCCTACTACTTCGATCAGGTCTTCCGTCTCGGGCCTCAAAACCATGAACAGCCGGAACCTCCCCCCTAGTTTCTCTATCCTTTTCCGACTATTAAGATTTTATTTTCAACATTGTCCTGAATAATCCTTTTTTTTCATCAAAATTTAAAGTTTTGTTAGACTTAGGCAAGTTTATACAAAACGCAGGCATATGGGCTCTGTCTAAGAGAATAAAGCGGATGCCGGTGGGAAGTGATTATGCTATCATGGTTAATAATGAAGATATTACCCGGCGTGAGATAATGTATGGGTAATAACCTCTCGTGATTTTCTGCTTTTTTATTTGCTCCCGGGAAAAAAAGAGGATTAGTTTTCCTAGGGGTAGAATAAAGGGAAAATCAAAATCAAAAACGGGAGGGATAAGATTGGGATCTAGATCAAGAATCACTACATTGATGCTGGTGCTGCTGTTATCAGTCGGGCTCTTTTCGCTGGCTGGCTGCAGCAGTACAGGAAAGGAGAGTGTAAAACAACCAATGGCGACATCGGAAAATGAAAAAGTGTATCAGAGAGCGGAAGTCATCAAATCCGCTGAAGAGGCGCAGAAGCTGCTGGTAGAGGGAAACAAAAGGTATACCTCGGGCCAATTGTTGAAACAGGATCTGGGTGCGGCCAAACGTGAGCAACTGGCAACTAAAGGGCAGAAGCCTTTTGCGGTAGTAGTAACCTGTTCGGATTCCCGGGTGCCCGCAGAGCTGCTCTTTGACCAGGGTCTGGGCGACATCTTCGTGGTGAGGGTCGCTGGCAACGTAATGGATCAGGTTACCCTGGGCAGTGTGGAATATGGTGTTGAGCACCTGCATACACCGCTCCTGGTAGTTATGGGACATGAGAAATGCGGTGCAGTCAAAGCCACGGTCGATGGCGGAGAAGCTCCGGGCAGTATCGGTGCCATAGTTGAGAAGATCAAGCCGTCAGTTGAAAAAGCCAAGGCTGACGGTGTAACCGGTGATGCTTTGTACGAAGCGGCCGCGGATGAAAACATAAAGGCTACCATCGCCGAGATCGAGAAGAGCCCGATCGTCGAAGAACTGGTCCATGAAGGTCATCTCAAGATCGTTGGCGCCAAGTATCATCTGAGCACCGGCGAGGTAGTATTCACCAAGGAGTAGAGAAACTTTGATAATTAAGAGGGCATAGTATATTATCAAGCTCTCAGCTTGTCAAAGAAATAGGCAGGCCGATCAAAAAGAGCGAAGGTCGAGGCACGAGCAAGTTCCGCGATTGAGGCGTACATGGAGTACGTTGATTGAGCGGGGCCTGCGAAGTAACAATGAGATTCGCGTTTTTTGACGGTCTGGGAGCATGGTTTATTTTCAAACCATGCTCTTTTTAGTTAGTTGCCGGTTAATACCTTAGTTATGATATAATCCTTGTATCATCCGACACCAACAGAGAGTCTCCGGCCGCGAATGCCGGGGTTATCAATTCTGGGAGGCATCATGGACCGCGATTATCTGAGAGAGCTGCTCTGCTCCTTGAAAAATGAGGAGATCACAATTGAAGACGCCATAGAGACGCTAAAGAAGCTGCCGTTTGAGGATCTGGGCTATGCCCGGGTGGATCATCACCGCAGCCTCAGGAAATCTCAGTCTGAGGTAGTATATTGCGAAGGAAAAGAACCGGAACAGGTCAAGGGTATTGTTGAAGCTCTGGCCCGAAGCGGGGAAAATATCCTGTTGACCCGGGCCGGTGAGGAAGTTCGTGCAATTCTGGAAGATACCGGTTTACCGATCGATTACTACCCCTCAGCACGATTGATAGTGATCAGGCAAAGAGAAATAACGGCTCCCTGCGGGTGTATCCTGGTGATAACCGCAGGGACCGCGGATATCCCGGTGGCCGAGGAGGCTGCATTGACAGCAGAATTTATGGGTAATCGGGTCGAGAGACTTTATGATGTAGGTGTAGCCGGAGTCCACCGCTTGCTCAGTTATCAGGATATGCTGGATATGGCCAGGGTTATTGTGGTGGCGGCGGGTATGGATGGGGTGCTCCCCAGTGTGGTCGGTGGTCTGGTCGATAAACCGATCATTGCTGTGCCGACCAGTATTGGATATGGTGCCAGTTTTAGCGGTCTGGCCGCTCTGCTGACTATGCTGAACAGCTGCGCCAGCGGTATAGGAGTAGTCAATATAGATAACGGTTTTGGTGCCGGCTATCTGGCCAGCACCATCAACCGACAATCGACATTAGGTCAGGAATAAAGGAATACTCGAATCTTTTTTGGAGGATGTGTCTTGGAAAGGATTTTGTACTTCGACTGTTATGCAGGTATAAGCGGTGACATGGCCGTAGCGGCCTTGATAGACATTGGGGTCGATCCGGGAGAACTGCGCCGGGAACTAGGCAAATTACATCTGACCGGGTGGGATATGGAGGTCAGCCAGGGGTGCAGAAATGGTATCCGGGGGACCAGATTCGATGTCCGGCTCCAACAAGAAGCTTCTTACCACCATAACGGGGATGAGGGCAAAATGCACCGCAATCTTTATGATATTGAAGCAATCATCGATCATAGCTCCCTAAATGACGGGGTCAAAAACACCAGTAAGATGATCTTTTCTCTACTGGCGGCGGCGGAAGCCCGAGTCCATGGCAAACCGGTCGCCGAAGTGCATTTCCATGAAGTGGGCGCCCTGGATTCTATCATCGACATAGTAGGAACTGCGATCTGTCTCGACATCCTGGGAATAGAGACCATCTATGCTTCACCATTGAATCTGGGCAGCGGCCTGGTCGATTGTGCCCATGGCACTTTGCCAGTACCGGCGCCTGCCACTGTGGAGATCCTGCAGGGAGTCCCGGTATTTTCGAGCGGGGTGCAGGCTGAATTGGTGACCCCGACTGGCGCCGCTATCATAAAGACCGTGGCCGATGATTTTATACCCATGCCCCGGATGATGGCGGAAAAGAGCGGATATGGTATGGGCAATCGGGAGATCCCGGATATGCCTAATATGTTAAGAGTGATGCTGGGATCCCGCGTCAACAACGGGGGATTTACACTGATGGAAACCAATATAGATGACATGAACCCTGAAATATACTCGTACCTCTTTCCGCTGCTCTTTCGAAAGGGTGCACTGGATGTCTGGCTGACCAACATAATAATGAAAAAGAACCGGCCTGGGATCATGATTTCTGTGCTGTGCAGAAATGATGATGTTCAGGTCTTGCAGGAAGTCCTCCTGACAGAGACTACTACCCTGGGGATACGCTGCCGGGAGATAGGGCGGGTAGAGTTGGAACGAAATATTTTAACAGTGGAAACCAGCCTGGGGCCGATCAAGGTCAAACAAGCCTATCTCAACGGTAAACTGCTTAAGACCACCCCGGAATATGAGGAATGCCGAAGACTGGCTGAACAAAACAGGCTGCCGCTCAAAGATGTGTATAATATCATAAACCGGGAATTAATATGAAACAGGGGACCTAGACCCTATTCATATATTATTAGACCAGCCGGAAAAGGGGTTCGATCATTGGGCAACTTTCTTTATTATCTGCTGCCAGCCATTCTCTTCAGCATTTATTTCAAGTATACCGGCAACGAGATGGCCATGTTTTTTGCAGCATGTATCTCAATAATACCCCTGGCGGGGATCATGGGCGAGGCTACCGAGAACCTGGCCTGTTATACCGGAGAAAGAGTGGGCGGTCTGCTCAACGCTACTTTTGGCAATGCCACCGAGCTGCTGATAACGGTTTTTGCCCTGCAAGCCGGTCTGTTTGATGTTGTCAAGGCCTCTATCGCCGGCAGCATCCTGGGCAATATCCTGCTGGTTTTGGGTTTGTCCATATTTGTGGGTGGCTTGAAACATGGGACCCAACAGTTCGACCGCATACATATCAACAATCAGACCAGCCTGATGTTTCTTGCTACCATCGCCCTCATTATACCTGCCGTATTCTTTCAGAGAGCCAAACAGCATATGGTGCTTCATGAATTCAGTCTGGCGGTGGCTGGCATACTCTTGTTGATGTATGTCGCCGGTCTGATTTTTGCCTCCCGCCAGAAAACGGAATCCTGCGAGCTGGCGGAAGCCGGCTGGAGTAAGACTAGGTCACTCGTTGCACTGGCACTGAGCACGGTTTTTATCGCCCTGGAGAGTGAATTTCTGGTCAGCGGGATCGAATCAGTGACCTCAGCCCTGGGGTGGTCCGAATTCTTCATCGGTATAATAATCATCCCCATTATAGGAAATGCGGCGGAACACTTTACAGCTGTCATAATGGCGGCCCGGAACAAGATTGACCTGTCTTTCGAGATAGCAGTCGGTTCCAGTGCGCAGATCGCCATGTTGGTCACTCCGGTATTAGTATTCTTGAGCCTGGTTTTTGCCAACCCTATGGATATGCTGTTCAATTATCATGAAGTGGTAGTGGTGGCACTAGCCGTCGTTACCGCGCAATTCATCAGTCATGATGGAGAGTCCAACTGGCTGGAAGGGGCCATGCTGGTAGCAGCCTATATAATAATGGCTATAGCCTTCTTCTTCCTGTAAATCGAATTACCTGCTACGAACGCATCAGGCCCGGTCCTTTCAGAAGTTTGATATCTATCGACGATCCCTCGGGTATCGAGTATTTGAGGGCCCCGGATGGGCAGCGGTCGATAGCCTGGATGATCGCTGCTGCTGATGCCCCCTCCATCTTCACCCAGGGACGGGCTTCCGGGTCAAATACCTCGGGCAGGCCGATAAAGCAATGGGTATCATGCATGCAGCGCTGGGGATTCCAGTGCACCACCAGATCATCAGTTCGATATTCGTGGCTGTATTCTCCCACCCCTTCCTTCATTTGGTCCGGGGTAAGATGTAAGAATTCATCCTGCAGGGACGCGATCTTGCGCGAAATAACTGCCCGGGCGAATTTCTCGCCAAAACGTTCAGCCTCCTGCAACTGTTCATCTGATGCTTTAAAGCGGACCCGAAGACCAGATAGCACGTTCATGCGGAGCATGACCAGACGTTTTTCGATGAAGGGCACCGCTTCTCCGCTCCAACCATAAGCCCCGAAGGCTGTGGCTATCATGCCCTTGTGGATGATGGGTGAGAGCTTTGCCAGCAGTTCCCATACCGGAGGCAGGGCATCCTTGCAGATGGTAGGCGAACCGATGATCAGACCGCAGGCGCTGTCTATTTCGGCAACTACTTCATCGATGGGTGTCAAGCCAAGGTCAAATTTCTTGAAGTTGAAATCTCCGGTCCTTACAATGCCTGACTCTATGGCATCAGCAAGCTGTTGAGTATAGCCGTGGGCACTGAGATAGGGCATCACGATCTTTGAACGGGGGTCCGGGTCGGTATCAGGCTTGGCCCATTCACGGTAGAGATCCAGATAATACGGTATATTACTGCGGAGAACGGGGCCATGGCCGGGACATATGATGTCTACTTCATAGTTCTCCAGTTTGTGCAGCGCCTTTTGGACATGAGGACGGAAAGGGCGCATGATCTTGTCAAAATAGTATTTGTATGCGGGGGTAAAGTCCCCTCCGATAAGGTCGTTGAACAGGCGGGGATCAGAATAGTGACAGCCAAAGGAGTCACAGGTAAAAAGCAGCTTGTCCTCTTTAACATAGCTGTAAATAGTATCCGGCCAATGCAGGAGCAGAGCGCTGATAAAGTGAAGGGTCTTGCCCCCCAGCTCCAATTCACGTTTGTCTCCTACATTCTTGCGTTCGAAATCCCGGTTGCAGATCTCGTGAAGGAATTCCAGGACGTTGGGATGGCCGACAATAGTAAGGCCAGGGATCAAATCCAGAAGACGTGACACTGAACCGGAGTGGTCCGGTTCTGAATGGTTCATGATAAGATAATCGATATCCTCAAGGTTTATCAGTTCCTTGATATGGCTGATATATTCATCAAAGAATTCTTCTTTGACCGTTTCCACCAGGGCTATCTTTTCATTACCCCTGATCAGGTAAGCATTATAGCTGGTGCCAAACTCAGTTTGCATTATAATATCGAATACTCTAAGATCAGGGTCCTGTACTCCTACCCACCAGATATCTTCGGCAATCTTTATGGCAGCCATAGCTTGACCTCCTATCATGTATTTAATTAGATGATAAGAATATCCGGGCAAAACTACAACTGTTTTATGATCACCTCTGCATTACAGGTGAGGCCAGTACGCGAATATATTCCAAAGCAGGGTCTGCCGTTCCCTGCAGCTCACATTGCTCGGTTTTGAGCCATCTTACGTAATCAATGATGTCAGGGGTGATCCGTTCACCCATGCATAAAATGGGAATGCCCGGAGGGTATGCCATTATCATTTCCGCAGCTATCTCACCGGCAGCATCCTGCAGGCTGACGTTGCGGCATGGGCTATAAAATGCGGTTCGGGGCGGTACGACCATTTCCGGACAATGGTTCAGTTTTGGGCAGCGGCGGCTTTCTTTAAAGGAACGGGAGAGAGCGACCTGGCTCAATGCATCAACCAGGCTGCTCACGTCGTCCTTTCCGTGCCCCAGGCTTACGATAGCCAGGATATTGTTGAGATCAGACAACTCTATCTGCAGGTTGTGATCCTGGCGGAGCACCGTCTCCATCTGATAACCGCTCATGCCCAGCCGGCAAACGTTGATGCCCAGCTTGCTCTCGTCAAAGCCGACGGAACCCGGCGTTCCGGTGCATTCCGATCCAAATGCATATAATCCGCCTATCTCATTGATGGCTTCCCGAGCATAGCGGGTCAATGACAATACCTTATCCATCAATTCCCGGCCGGAGGAAGCCAGTTGTTTGCGGGCGAGATCCAGTGAACACATCAACAGATAAGAAGCACTGGAGGTGTAACTGAGATTTAAAACTGCTTCCACCGCCTCCATCCTGACCAGGTCACTGCGGTATAGTAGCACTGAGCTCTGAGTCAGGGCTCCGCCGGTTTTGTGAAGGCTGACAGCTGACATATCAGCTCCGGCTTCCATCGCACTTATTGGCAGGTCCGGGTGGAAGTGAAGGTGTGAACCGTGGGCTTCGTCTACCAATACGGCAATACCACGCCGGTGAGCCAATTCAACAATGGCTGGCAGATCAGAAGTATAGCCGTAATAAGTAGGATTGATCAAAAAAATGGCGCGGGTTTCTGGATGCTGGGAGATCGCCTTTTCAATGCTGGAAAGGCTTAGACCCATAGCGATACCCAGATCACTGTTTATTTCAGGTTGTATATATACGGGTAGGGCATCGCTGAGAATAATGCCCCCGATCGTTGACCGATGCGCGTTGCGGGGGACTATTATCTTGTCACCCGGTCTGCAAGCGGCGAGGATCATAGCCTGAACACCCGAGGTGGTACCATTGACCAGGAAGTATGACCTGTCGGCCCCGTAGACTTCTGCCATCAATTGTTGTGCTTCAAGCAGGGGGCCGGTAGGATGGTTTATGTAGTCCAGATCCTCCATGCCATTGAGGTCCATCTGCATGGTCCGTAAGCCGACATACTCCTTTAGCTCAGGCAATCCCTGGCCTTTTTTATGACCGGGAACATGAAACTGGGTCACTCCCTGATCGATATGACGTTTGACCGCTTCGAACAGGGGTGCCCTGGTTTGATTTAACATAGCCCTACCTCGTACTCTATAGGTCTTTAATCAACAATTTGACCTATAGGTTAAGGTATGAAAGTTGTATCCAAACGGTTACTCTTTCTATTATTCTTTTATGTTGCTGGCGTAAGGTATCCCGCTGCGTTCAACAATGGAGGGCATGGGATTGTAGTAACTCACACCCAGGCGTTTGGTCAGGGTATGGCCCTGGGTGGTAATTGTGACCCATGATCTTACCTGAGCTCCGTCCATACCTTGCATCACTACTGTCTCCCTGCCGGAA
Source organism: Deltaproteobacteria bacterium (assembly GCA_050258735.1). Lineage (GTDB taxonomy): Bacteria > Bacillota > Syntrophomonadia > Syntrophomonadales > Syntrophomonadaceae > Syntrophomonas_A. Next base: position 23,093 of record JBLMZJ010000063.1, read on the forward strand.
GGGAGTGAATCATTGCGCCGGACGATCTTAACCGCCGGTTGTTTCTGCAGGAATTCGTGGTGCCACTGTACCTGCGGGGCCTTTTGTTTTCCATAGAAACCGACATACAATATATTGTCGATACCCTGTGCCCAAATCAAAACGGGACCAGAGGTATCATTCAGAAAACGGATATCTTTACTGCCATAAGACACTGTTGCGTCTTGGCCATAAGGAACATAAGGGACCGGCATACTGTGAGCATGACGCTCAATGACCGGCAGATTGCTTAAGACTGCCACATTGTACAGGGTAGAAGCCATTTTGCAGACACCGCCGCCGGTCGTTTTGGACACCTGGCTCCCGATGTATACCGGTCCTTCTCTAAATCCTCGCCAACTGGAGTAGGGCCCGATCGTCGAGTTCTGTGAGAAGACCTGATCTGGTTTCACCACAGTCCCAGCTACCAGGCGAGCGGCCAGATGAACGTTATATTCTTCTCCGGGCAAGGGGTCGCGCAGGACGGTCCGGTAGGCTGCCAGCAGGACCGGGGTGCCGTTGTCGCGCTGGGCTTTTTTGAATTCAGCTTGGCCGGACCAGGGCACGACGTTGACCTGGCCCGATTCCACCGTTTTCTCTTTCTGCCCTGGCTGTGGCTTGATCAGGCTCGAACCGGTCGGTTCTATAATGCCCTCTTTTGCAGCAGAATCATTTTCGATTTTGCGATTAGCCGAATGAGTACTGCAGGACGACAATATCATAGTAAGGGACAGCATTAAAATTATTATGAAATAACCTTTTTTGTTCCAAATCATAATTATAGCCTCTGAGATGTTTTTTCATTATCTATCCCACAAAACACCGATATTAAACCGGAGAAAATTAACCCAACAAGAGCAAATATTATTCAAATATTTATAAAAAATGGGGGTATTACATGATCGTCTTCTGGCTGGCCGTTTTCGGCATGATCTGTTGGGGCATCGCTCCGCTGTTTGCCAAGATAGGTCTACACAACGTGGATCCGACAGCTGCCCTGGCGATAAGGACTCTTATGGCGGCTACCCTGGTAACCGGCTGGCTGGGTCTCTCCGGCAACTTTATACAAGTACGAGCTATACCGCTCAATTCCTGGTTGCTGATCGGGGTTGAAGCCATATTGGCGACCTTGATCGGGGATCTGGCTTATTATGCTGCTATCAAGCGGGGAGAAGTATCCATCGTTACCGTTATCATGGCCAGTTCTCCGTTGGTGACTATGGCGGGGGCGGTATGGTTTCTGGGCGAAGATCTCAATTTCTACAAGATCATCGGCGCCAGCTTCATCATTCTTGGCATCATACTTATCATGTAGCAGACAGTTGCTGGGAAAATATTCGGTAGTTATACTATGGTCTCTGGGCTATAATGGACCAAGCGGACTTGTAGATCATTTGTCTGACTAAACTGAAAACGGTGAAGTACTATAATGCATTTATTGATGTTATTTGGAACAGCTTTTGTTGTCGCCATGACCGGCGCCATGATACCCGGCCCAATGCTGACAGTAACCGTGGCCGAGAGTGCTCGCCGCGGGTTTTGGACCGGTCCCTTGATAGTGCTTGGCCATGGGATCCTTGAGCTAATGCTGATACTGGCGCTTCTGGCCGGCCTTTCCGCCTATCTGACCCGTCCTGCTGTGACGAATGTCATTTCGGTCGCCGGTGGAGTCTTTATATTATATATGGGTTTCAACATCTTGAAGGATCTGAGACTCGGCCGCTTATCCCTGGCTGAGTCTGCAAGTTCACCGGACGGCGATCCCCGAATGAACCCGGTATTGGCCGGAATATTGGTCAGTCTGTCCAATCCCTACTGGTCTTTCTGGTGGGCAGCCATTGGTCTTACCTATCTAACCCTGGCAGTCAAATCAGGCTGGCTGGGTGTGGCGGCTTTTTTCAGCGGTCATATCCTGGCTGACCTTTCCTGGTATTCGTTAGTATCCCTGGGGGTATCAGCCGGCCGCAATGTGCTTAAACCACTAGTATATCAGGTGGTCCTGGGGGTGTGTGGGGTATTCCTGCTGGGCCTGGGTATCTGGTTCATTAGCGGCGTTTTTACTGGCTCTTAAGTTTGCGAAGGATAGAAAGATTGCTGGTAAGCCCTGCCCCGGTCTGCTAAAACAGGGGCGGGGTTTTATTTCCTTTATTTGCACATGAGGTCCAGTAACTCGGACTCATGGCGTAGCAGTTCCGGATCAGAGAAACTGCGGTGCTTGTCCAGTCGGACCGGGAAATCATGCAGGATACGGGCAGGAGCGGCGGAGAGGACCAGAATGCGGTCCGCCAGGTACAGAGCCTCTTTCAGATCATGAGTGACCATAAGCATTGTAAAACTTTTGTTGTGCCAGTATTCCAGCAGATCCTGGATCAACGTCAGCTTGAAAGGCAGATCCAGGGAGGTAAAAGCCTCGTCCAGGATCAAGAGCTCCGGCTCGATGATCAAGGCCCGGGCCAGATTGACCCTTTGCTGCATGCCGCCGGATAGCTGGGCCGGCATGTAATCCTGGAAGCCCCCGAGTCTTAGCTGCTGCAGGATGGCAGATACGTCGGCTGATGGATTGACAAAACGCAGGTTGTCTCTAACGGTCCGCCAGGGGATCAGGCGCGGTTCCTGGAAGACAAAGGCGGTATGATCACTGCTAAGCTGTATCCTTCCAGCGTCAGCCTGTTCCAGGCCGGCCACCATGCGCAGGAAGGTAGTCTTTCCGGCACCGGAAGGCCCCAGGACCGCAATCCGTTCTCCCGGAGCGATGGACAGGTTCCAGCCGTCTATCACTCGCAACCGGCCATAGGTTTTTTGAATTTCCTTGATCTCTACGCTGGCTGCCATCTATGTGATATCCTCCCCAGCCACAATTTTATCAATCTTTCAGTAATGAGTCCCAGTGCTACGGCCAGGAGAGTCAGGGCATATACCCTTGGTATATTAACGTAGTAGCGGGCTGACAGGATCTCCACTCCCAACCCGCTGTTTCCACAGAGGTATTCGGCCACCAGTATGACCTTCCAGGTCTGGCCGATGGAGACGTCAACTATTGCCACGATGAAAGGAATGAGTGAACCTAGATAAATATCCTTGATCACCCGACTGCTGGGAACCTGATAGACTCGCGCCATCTCCAGCAATTTGCGGTCCAGGTTGCTTACTCCCGAAACGGTGGTCAGCAAAGCCATGGGCAGGAGAGAAAGGAACGCGATAAAGATGGGACCTCTCCAGCCGATGCCCCAGGCGAAGATGACCAGAGACAGCCAGGATACCACCGGAACAGCTTGTATGATCATGATGATCGGGCGCATCATTTGGTAGAACGCTGTAGACAGGCCCAGCAGGAGCCCCAGTATGATGCCCAGAACCAGTACCAGCCCCAGGGCCAGCAGGACCTTCCACAGGGTTTGCAGGGCAGCCTGATAAACAGCAGCCTGGCCCAGCAGGCTCATCATTTCTCGCCCAACCGTCCCTAATTCCGGCAGGATGATCCCGGGCATGACCCATCGGGCCCATATCTCCCAAAACAGGAGAAAGAGCCCGATGCCGGTCAGGAAACGGCCAGTTGATCTCATTTGGCGTAGAACTCCTCACCCGGCAGCTTTTTCAGGCCTTCGGGATAGAGCTTTTGCATTTGGCTAAGGAAGGTTTTTACCTCTGATTTACAGGTTTTGCTGTCGACCCAATAGATCTCCAGGCGGGTCAGGGCAGTCTTCATTACGGGAGCCGGTATCGGCAGGGTCTTGGCCGAAATGGCAAGTGCCTGGTCCGTATTGGCCTTGGACCATTCGATAGAGTTCTTCAGGGACGTTGCTACCTTTGCAGTTTCAGCGGGGTGCTTTTTCATAAAATCGGTCTTCACAAAGAGACCGGCTACCGGCATACGTTCCGGTCCTCCGGAAAGCTCAGCCCAGTATTTCTGAAAATCCAGAACGATTTGCCCCTTGCCTCCCTGGGTAGCCAGGGTCACGAAGGGTTCAGGCAGGGCTGCGTATTGCACCTTGCCGCTTTTGAACAGGGCAACGATCTCCTGGGGCTCCGCTGCAACGATTTTGGTATCTACATTGGGCTTGAGCCCGCTATTCTGCAAACCAGCATTGAGCAGCAGGTCGATGGTGCTGCCTTTACCCACCGGAATGTAGACCTGCTTGCCTTTGAGATCCTGCCAGGAATCGAACTTATTGCCGGGGGCGGCGATGAGGTAGAATACCTTCCACTCATGGACACCCAGAAGGGTGAGCTTCATGCCGCTGGCGTTGATATTGGCACCAGTAACTACCGGTAAAACAGCGAATTCTGCTTTGTTGGCCGATAACAGACCGATGGCCTCATCACCGGTCTTCCAATACTGCAGGTCGATCTTCAGATCATCGGTTTTTACCTTGTTGCCGGCCAGACCAGCTACCGGGAATACCAGGGGTCCTATAGGATTCAATACTGTAACTTTGGTTACGGCCGGGGTTTTGCTGGGGGCAGGGGTAGTCGCCTTTTGCTTACTGCTGCCGGCACAACCGCTGACCACCAGTACGCAGGCCAGAAGCAGTATATAAACAATCCTTTTCATTTGCCGATACCTCCTCATAAGACTTTGTGAACAGCAGTTTTTACCGATATTAAGGTTATTATAGTATATCTCACTGGTAATTAAACAATAATTTGCTTATCCTTAAATAAAACAGGCAAGATATAGTACAATTTAACTAAATCGATGTAAATAACACCAATTAAGGGGGCTTAAGGTGGAATCGAGATGGAAGCTTAAGTATATCAGGCGCCGCCGGGAGATCGTCGGGATACTCCTGAAGCATGGGCTGGGTTATGTCATGTACAAGATGGGCTGGACCAAACTGGTTCCTCTGTCACAGCGTTATGCCCTGGATGAGAGGAGCGAACCCGCTTCACTGGCCGTAAGCCTCCGAGAAGCCCTGGTGGAGTTGGGCCCTACCTTCGTAAAATTCGGACAAGTGTTGAGCACCCGGCCGGATTTGATGCCGCCGGTTTATATCGAGGAGTTGGAGAAGCTTCAGGATAAAGTAAAACCGGTACCCTGGGGAGAGATAAATCAGGTTTTGATAAAGGAATTGGGCGATCCTGACGCTATTTTTGACACATTCAATATCGAACCGCTGGCTGCTGCTTCGATCGGGCAAGTACACCGGGCACGTCTCAAAACCGGGGAAGAGGTTATCGTCAAGATCCAGCGGCCCGGTATCGAGAGCAAGGTCCGCAACGACCTGGAGATCATCAAAGGCCTGGCCCGTATATCGGAAAGCCGGTCAGCTGAGGCACATCGGCTGGGAATAGTGGCTATTGTTGAGGATTATGCCAAGACTATGCTGCGGGAGTTGGACTATGAACGTGAAGCCAGGAATACAGAGCGGGTATTCAAGAATTTTGAGGACGACCCCAGAGTCGTTATCCCCAAAGTTTACCGGCGTTATAGTACTCCCCGGGTGTTGATAGAAGAATATATTGCCGGGGTCAAGCTCAGTAATCTGGAATACATTAAGACCAACGGCTGGGACCGGGGCAACCTTTCAAAGCTGGGGACCGAAGCCTTTTTATCACAAATAATGCTGCATGGCTTTTTCCAGGCCGACCCGCACCCCGGCAATATTTTGGCTGTGGATGAAAACACCATCGCGTTTATCGATTTCGGTGAGATCGGCTACCTTACTGAACAGCGCCTGGTCTACCTGGGAGAACTGTTGGTAAGCTGCAGTAAAAGGGACAACTATCAATCTATATCGGTCCTGCATGATATGGGTATAGTCGGCGATCTGCACGGCATGGAAGATTTCCACGAGGACTTTGCTGACCTGATCGAGCGTATCGCGGGGTCCAACATGGGTAATCTGGATATGAACCGCCTGCGCATAGAGATCATGGAGTTGGCTTACCGCTACCAGCTCATAATGCCCGCCTATATGACCTCTCTGATGAAGGCACTGATCACAGTTGAAGGGTTAGGGAAAAAACTGGACCCCGATTTCAATTTTATTGAGGTAGCAGCTCCCCTGGCCACCAAGGCCTATAAGGACCGAATAAAGCCGGAGAATGTGGCGAGATATATGAAAAGCCGTTATTTCAGGGACATCAAACCCCTGGGCGAGATGCCCGGTCACTTCAGCCGTTTATTGAAGGATGCCAGCGAGGGGAAAATGGTCATCAATATGCAGATAGAGCCCAGCGAGCATCTGATCAGGAAGATGACCCAACTGGAAAGCCGTCTGAGTATGAGCCTGCTCCTGACCGGGGTGCTCATCGCTTCGGCGATGATAATCGAAACGAACCATACCGCGGCCATCGAGCAATATGCCTGGTTAGGAGTGACCGGATTTGCCCTGGCTCTGATAAGCCTTATTATTTTTGTCTGGGGCTCTCTTCGCTCATGATTGGATAAAAGCATATTGTATATTTGTATGAATTTTCGGTCTTTTTAGGTAAAAACAGGAATAACATTTATTTTTGTAGAATGACCAAGGTAATTTATCGGTACGCAATTATTGAAAGGGAGATGAAAATGATCAGAAGAAGACGGAGCCTGTACGCCAATCTTTTGCTGGCTATATTCCTACTGGGGCTGCTGCTGCCCGGCGGAATCGCTCAGGCTGCAGCAAGCAGTGAGGAAAGCCTTACCAGCCAGTTCAAGGATGTCGGAAATGACAGCAGCAATCTGGTGTACATAAACTACATGAATGCCCGGGGGATATTGGGCGGATTCCCGGACGGGAGCTTTCGTCCCGATGAAGGGCTGACCCGTGCCCAGGCCGCGGTCATCATCAGTAAAGCGGTCAATCTGAATGTTAGTACCGGAGAAGCCAGTGGTTTTACGGA
>JBLMZJ010000064.1:0-7234 GCA_050258735.1 Deltaproteobacteria bacterium
TTCCCGCACGCCGAACAGACCGGTGGCAACCTGAGTTATAACATTATCAGCATAAGGCCTTAAAACATCCGGGTAGCCGCCTTCTCCCGTGCAGGTAAAGGTGTTCCATATGGCCGCGTTGCGAGCCTTGGAAACCATGGTCGGCAGGCTGACGGATCCGAATGACATACCGCCTCCATAGACCGGAGTGGAAATGACCACCGATGCTCTTCCGTCATCGCGGCGATTAAGCTCAATGGCGGTTGAGATCTCGGACTTATCCACCTTGGGCGGATTGGCCGGAAACTTGAAACGCAACTTATCAAAGCCGCCGCCGGAGTTGCCCACATTATATTCAAGGTCGGTACGCTCTGGCGGATAGCCGGTCTCGGCCATGATCCAGGTGCCGGTAATCATGTCGGCGGTCCAGCGGGGATCCCCCAACGTTTCATACATGGGATTAAGCGATAGGCTCAAAGCCTGGCGCGGACACTGGGCAATGCAGCAGAATTCCTTGGACTGGCATTCAAAGCCAGTGCATTTGTAATTGATGGGCGGATAGACCCTGTTATGACCTTCCGGCCGTTCATGTACGCCATACGGACAGGTCTTGGCGCAGGTGCCGCAGTTAATGCAGTCATTCGACCGGGTAACCTTGTACTTGGGCACCTGGTGTTTAAACCGGGAAGGCATCTTTTCAATTTTAACTGTTGATGGTTTCATATTTATTCACCCATTTTATATTTATTATTGTTGGGCACCCGCCAGGGCTGCCCCTACTTAAATAATTCTCCGAATGTCTCCTCATCGATCTGCTCAAAGAATATGGCCCGGCCAGTTTCTCCGCGCAACCGTCTGGCTTCGCGGATACCCATGGCGCCCATAACCTCAAGCAGCTGGGAATGCCATGCGCACATGAGATTGACGAGGCGCTGGGTAATGATATCCACTGGTAATTTTTCGAGGTCGTCCGGCAGAAGCAGCAGTTTTTCCGGCTCTTCGTATAAACGAGCGCCTAAGGCGATGAGCAGCGGGATATCTATCGCTGTCAGATCGCTGCCGCAGAGCATTGATTTAGGCACGTGCTCGGCCATGGCCATACCGCCGGAGAAGATCAGGGTAATTTCATCGCGGATTCTCTCCTCTACCAGGTTCAAGTGAATGGACCGGATGATATCTTTCATCAGGCGCGGTTTGAAGTTAGCTTCCTGGTCTTTGTTTATCTCCAGGCCGCGATAATCCGCCACGATATGGATAACCTCCGCGCCGCTGTTTACCAGCTTGGAGACGATGCCTTCAATGCCGCTGATGGCCGGAACGCGGATAATGGTTACCGCATTGCTGATATTTTTGATGCGCTCTTTTATGGCAGCGAGTTTATCCGGCAGGGCATCGGTATAATCAATTGCGACCAGACGGACGTTCTTCAGAATGTCCGCATATTTATCAATTTCACCCTCGGCAATGAAAGGGATGATATTGGCCTTGTATGTTTCCAGCTCAGGCTTAATATCCGCCGCCGGCAAAATAACGCAGGTGCTGATCTGGCTGGCAGCCTTGATCAAAGCAAGCATAACATTCGGGCTTAATTCCACCGGTGGTATATCAAAGAGAATAGGAATGGGAATATCAACGGTCGGATGCGGCTGCGTCAACAGGCGTCCTTCGACGTCAAAGGTCAGATGGTTATGCTTGCGGCCCAGCTCCACACCGGTGCTGATATATTCCCGGCCGTGAATTCCGTCACGCGTGGGGCGTACGATTTCCGACATGTCGGTCCACATACTGTCAAAGCCTGCTCCGGTAAACGGCCCGCGGTATCCGGCGCCGGTAACGGGGACCTTGCCGTCTTCGGCCTGCTTCCAGAGCGTGAGGAACATGTCTGCTTTCCAGTGGGAGCCGCTGATATTGACAAAATCCTGTTGCAGGGACATTTCCAGCGCTCCGCGCGGGCATTCCTGAATACACCTGAAGCAGTTCCGGCACACCACCGTATTGGGGTCCGCCATTTTGCGCTGATCGTCTTTTCTGCGCTTATGGGCTTCATAGATACAGACCTTGGTGCACTTTCCGCAGTTGATGCAGTTTTCTCCCCGGGTGATTTTGAACTTATAAAGATATTCCATCTCTAGCGGGGTAACTTTTGGATGAATATGATATTTCTTTGGCATAATTAACCCTTCCTATCAACCATTTCCCAATATTCCTTGCTTTGATCAACTTTTTTCAGGAAATCGGCAATCTGGGCATGCGGACGGCCGAATGTCCCTTCAATCCTTTTTTCCAGTGCATCCCAGAGCATCATGAGTTCAAGGTTGGTCTGGCATATCTCTTCACAGCCTTTGCAGTGCATGCACATGAAAGCGTTGGCTGCTTTTTCCGGGGTTACGTTTTTGCCTTCCAGCAGTTTTTTGGCCAAGGCCACCTTGCCCTTGGCCGTTATCGCCTCATCACCGGTAACCAGGTAGGCCGGGCATACGGCGATACAGTTGCCGCATTTGGCGCAGGCATGCGTACTTAATTCGACATCAAGGCTGTCGAGCTTCTGGTCTTTGCCGAAGATCATTCTGGCCACCCCGCCGATGACTGGTGTTAAAAAGATCATCACCTGCAGGCTAATTCCTAAGAAGGTGGGACGAAAGAGCTGGGCCGGAATGTTAAAGAATTTGGATTTCACCGCAAAGAACTTGCCGGGGTTCATGATATTGTTCGGATCAACCTTGGCTTTATAGGCCCGGAGTTCCTGCTGTTTGCCTTTGCTGTATAAATGATTTATAAAAGAGGCATTCCAGATGCCAAGGCCATATGGTTCGCCGCCCATGTTTAAAGCCGTCTGGGTCAGCATCGGAACCAGGGCCATATTGAGATAGAATTTCAATTTTCTTGAGTCGCACAGATAAGGGGTCATCACGAGGGCCTGTTTCTCGTCTAGGATGTAGGAATCAATACACACTTCCACCCCGAAAGCCGTCCCCATTTTTTTGGCCTTCTCAATAAAGGCGGCGGCCTTCTGGATAGGGATAATGGTTTCACTGGTCAGGATGCTCGGACCCAGGCGTTTGGCTTTGGCGCCAAAGAGACGCTCGTTCCATAAATAGCTGGCCGCATAACTGGGTGCTTCATCAATATCAGCCATTTGTGACAAAAATGTTACAAATTTCTGATCATCATCCGCGCTGCTCATTTCCACCAGAACAGCGGTACTCTTTTTAAATACATTAGCGTGCATGACCTGATTGGTATCGTTCATATGGTTTTCATCCAGGAAGCGGATAACATTTACGCTGATGTTTTCTTTCTCTTTACTGTTTACAAAGCGATCAATAAAAACAAAAGCTGCATACTCATTTTTAAAATAGAGCAGGTGCGAAAAAGACGCCGGCGGTGTTGGTCTAAGGGTAAGGGTTATTTCCACAATAATGCCGAAGACGCCCTCGGTAGAGATATAATAGGCAAATTCTTTGTCAGCCGGAGTCAGCGTCTTGCATTCACCCGAGGCGGTCACCACGGTCATGGACTGGATTTGTTTTGACAGGTGGCCATAGCGGAAACTGTTGATACTATAGCCGCCGGTTGCAATCCATCCCGCCACCGTGGAAAATTTGCTTGATGGATAAGTCATCAAGGACAGCCCCTGCTTTTTTGCCACGATGTCTATATCGCTCCAGCGCGCACCCGCTTCAACTCGGGCGGTCTTTTGTTCCGGGTTGATTTCGATGATTTTTCTGAAAGGGGACAAATCAACCACGATCCCGGCCTGGGTGGGGATGACGCCGCCAAACCCCCATGAAGCAGCTCCGCGCGGTATAACCGGGACATTCTTCTCATTGGCAAAGGCTAGAACCTTTTTGATTTCTGCGATGTTTTTAGGCTGCACCACGAAGGATGGCTGCGTTTTAAATAACAGTTTGGTCATGAAAGAGGGTACGTCGCCGATGTCGTGGCTGTACATCTCTTTCTCTTCCGGTCTGTCAATAATTCTTATGTCGCCTGCAATTCTTCTAAACTCTTCTATTATTTTCATATTGTCCCCATCTCTTTTTGTTCCGCAGTTGGCCCTTTAGAGTAAGATATATGCCAAAAGGCTTCACCTAACGCAGTATATGACCATGTCAAGTGATCTAGAAACTGGTCAGGTAGTTGTCAAGTTCCCATTGATGAACCGCACAGCGGTAGCTGTCCCATTCAACCTTTTTGCAGCCCACCAGTTTTTCATAGATGTGCGGGCCTAATGCCGCTTTTATCACATCATCCTTAGCAAGTTCATCCATAGCCTCTTCGATGCTGCCAGGCAGGCTAATTATACCGAGAGCTGTACGTTCTGCTTCGTCCATGTGATAAATGTTCTGCCCTACCTCTTCTGGAGGCAAGATTTTTTTCTTTATTCCATCCAAACCTGCAGCCAGCATTGCAGCTATGGCCAAGTAAGGATTGCATGCCGGATCCGGGTTGCGAACTTCAATTCTGGTACTGGCTCCGCGCTTGGCTGGAATTCTTACCAGGCAGCTGCGGTTGGCTTGTGACCAGGCTACATATACTGGAGCCTCGAATCCAGGGACCAAACGTTTATATGAATTAATAGTCGGGTTGGTAATAGCCGCTAACCCCCGGGCATGCTTCATGATGCCTCCAATGTAATACCTGGCGATTAAACTTAGACCCTCGGGATCATTGGGGTCGTAAAAAGCATTTTTTCCATCGAGAGTGGATAGAGATTGGTGACAGTGCATTCCGGATCCGTTGATCCCGGCAATTGGTTTGGGCATAAAGGTAGCATGCAGCCCGTGTCTCTGAGCAATGGAACGAACCACCAGTTTAAAGGTCATGATTTTGTCTGCTGTATCAACCGCGGAATCATACTTGAAATCGATTTCATGCTGACCTGGTGCCACCTCATGGTGGGAGGCCTCAATCTCAAAATCCATCTCTTCTAAGGTAGTTACCATGTCACGGCGAGCATTTTCCCCGAGGTCAACCGGTCCCAGGTCGAAATAACCTGCCTTATCCTGGGTATTAGTAGTCGGATTGCAGTCATCATCCTGTAGAAACAGAAAAAACTCCGCTTCCGGGCCAACATTCATGATGTAACCCATTTCTTCGGCTTCCTTAACTACTCTTTTAAGGTTAAGCCGGGGGCAGCCGTGGAAGGGTTTATCATCCTTGTTGTGAATATCGCAGATCATTCTGGCAACGTCAGCGTTTGGTGATCTCCAAGGAAAGATTTGAAATGTATCCAGGTCAGGTTTTAAATACATGTCGGATTCTTCAATACGTACAAAGCCTTCAATCGACGAACCGTCGAACATCAATTCACCATCTAACGCTTTTTCCAGCTGACTGGGGGGAATGGCTACATTCTTTAACTGACCTAGGACATCGGTGAATTGGAGACGAATAAACCGTATCCCATGCTCCTTAACCTTCTCTAGAATCTCCTGCTTTTTTTCCTTAGTCATCATTTTTCCACTCCTTTTACTAATATTAATTATTTCTGGCGGCGATAATGGCTTCCGCCACCGCCTTTAGAGGAATTCCGGTGTCCATGCTCATTTTCTGGATCAACCGATGAGCTTCTTCTTCGTTTATCCCTTGTTCCTTTATTAGTAAGCCTTTAGCAACATCGAGCAGTTTGCGTGTAGCCAGCTGCTGTTTTAGTTTTTCAACCTCCTTCTGCAAACTGGCTCGTTTCTTGTAATTCATCAAGATGGATTCTATCGCCGGTATTAATGAATAAGTTACAACCGGTTTTAATACATAAGTGAATTCACCAATATTCGGGTCTGTTTCCCCTGCCAAAATAAGTACCGGAGCCAACCAATCCTCCTCCAGAATCATGGCCGCCTGCCCGACCCGACCTCCTTCCAATGCAGCGTCAAGAATAATCAGGTCCACGGTCATAGATCGCGCCTTCCGTAAAACGTCGGCTGCATTGCGAGCCTCTGCTACTACCTGAAATCCACGCTGAGTTAAAATATCTTTAACTGACTTTTTGAGGGCCGGATTTACAATCGCTATCAATACTTTCAAGCTTTGATCACCCCCATAAAACAAAAAGCGCCTAACCACGTGATTAATACGTGGAGTGACGCCCTTGCCCACAATGTAAGTTTTCTTCTCTAATATGCTTCCAGAAGCCTGAATTTATAAGTCCTTCACCTCGAAAGGCTTTGACCATCACCTGCGGCAACGTCTTTGTTTCCGCATGGTGAAATATGATTTCATTTTCTTTGTTAATTAAATTGTATATTGGGGGAAATGTCGTGTCAATGGATTGCTATTTCGCATCGTGAAAATAACACTTAGTAACTCTAGATTGAAGGTCGATGTCAACAACCAACTTCTTCTTTTGGTCAGTTTCAATGAGTGTTATTACCTCCTGCCATCTTTCTTCATCAGGTAATAAATCGCTGAGTCGATTGGGAAATTGATCTATAAGTTTATCGTTAAAAACTGTTCCTTCCCGGTCAGGGAACAAAGCCACGTAGATAATCCCGGTCTCAACCAGATCTTGAAAGAAATGAGTCCCAAAGGAGAGTTCCGGCATTGCTCCATTATTAGGTGAAGCTACTTCGACGAGCACTTGAGCATTACATATTTCAGCGAAGGAAACTGGTACCCCTAACGAAGGTGTACTTGTTCCCCACCTGCCCGGGCCAATGAAAATAACGGATTGACGTTGGGTTTTGAGCTGCCTGTTTATCTTGCCGATTAGCCGGGCAATTTGATATTTCTCATTAAGCGGCAGTTCGACATACTGGTCATGTCTGACATAAACCAACCGTGTGGCTGTTATACTGCAATCCGGTCCCATAAAGCTGTTCCGAGCCGAAAAGAAAACCTTATCTGGTTCTACCTGCTCAATTGATCCCTGGCTTAATGAATTCTTAACTGTCTGAAGAGGCCTACACTGCAGAAGGTTAATCTGCAGCTTAGCATCAGATGATAAATTAGCAGTGAATTCAATATCAACTGGATATCTATAGGCCTCTTCCAGATCCTGCAGCATGTTCTTCATTAATTTGGCGAAAGGTGTGTTCACCAGAAGTTTTTCAAAGGTCAAAGTCCAGGCCTCCGATGAAACGCAACCCATTTCTCTAAGCTTCCGGGTAGCCGCGTGATCCCGCACCGCAAAATATTCCCACAGCCGGGGGGTGGTTTTTAGAATATCGGCTACGTTAATAAGCGGTACCGTGTCTAATTCGTTTTGAACGGTATCAAGCAAATCAACTTTATGCTGGGAAAATCTCTGAATCTC
>JBLMZJ010000065.1:0-6802 GCA_050258735.1 Deltaproteobacteria bacterium
TGCATGAGAGCGTAGAAGTGCCCAGTTCTAAACTGAAGCTGGGGCTTGCCGCCATCATGAAGGATGAGGGATACATCAAGGACTATGAATATATTGAAGATGGCAAGCAGGGTGTTATTCGGATTTATCTGAAATATGGCGCCAACAAACGCAAAGTCATCACTGGTATTAAACGCATCAGCAAGCCCGGTCTGCGGGTTTATGTAAAGCGGGACGAAGTCCCCAAGGTTTTAGGTGGTCTGGGTACTGCAGTAATCTCCACCTCCCAGGGCTTGATGACCGACAAAAAGGCACGCAAACAGGGTCTGGGCGGAGAAGTAATATGCTATATATGGTAGCTGAAGGAGGGTTAATCAGTGTCACGAATTGGTAGAAAACCTATCAGTCTACCGGCAGGGGTTGAGGTTACGGTTGTTGACAATACCGTAACGGTCAAGGGCCCGAAGGGCGTATTGAGCCAGGACATTCCGTCCAGGATCACCGTAGTTCAGGAAGACGGCCAGCTTCTGGTGCAAAGACCTAGCGATCAAAAGCAGGACCGGGCCTTTCATGGACTGACCCGGGCCTTGGTTGCCAATATGGTAGAGGGTGTTACCAATGGATTTCAGAAGAAGTTGGAAATGGTCGGTGTTGGATACCGCGCTTCCATGAACGGCAACAAGCTGGTTCTGGCCATTGGCTTCTCCCATCCGGTAGAAATAGATCCGCCTGAGGGCATCTCCTTTGAGGTACCGGCGGTGACCAAGATCACAATCATGGGTATTGATAAACAACTGGTAGGCAACACGGCCGCTCATATCCGGGCCATCAGAGAACCTGAGCCTTACAAGGGCAAGGGCATTAAATATGAAAACGAAGTCATCCGGCGCAAGGCCGGCAAGACTGGCAGGTAGAGCGGAAGGAAGTGAATGGCGTTGATAAAGAAGGTTAGCAAAAACGAATTGAGGCAGGAAAAGCACAGACGGATCCGGCGCAAGCTCTCCGGAACTCCGGAAGTACCCCGTTTAAGTGTTTTCAAGAGCCTGAATCACATATATGCTCAGGTCATCGACGATGTCAACGGAGTGACCCTGGTAGCCACCTCGACCCTGGAGCCCGAACTGAAAGGCCTGGGAACCAATATGGAGGCAGCAGCCAAGGTTGGCACCAGTATTGCAGAAAAGGCCAAGGCCAAGGGCATCCAAATGGTAGTCTTTGACCGCGGTGGATACAAGTATCATGGCTGTGTAAAGGCTTTAGCCGATGCAGCACGGGAAAACGGGCTTGAGTTCTAGGAGTTAGGAGGGAAACGATGATTGAGAAGGAACAGGCCGCCCCGGAATTTATAGAAAAGGTGGTAACCGTTCGCCGTGTAGCCAAAGTGGTAAAGGGTGGACGCAGATTTAGCTTCAGCGCACTGGTAGTAGTGGGCGATGGCGAGGGCAAGGTGGGCACCGGTCAGGGCAAAGCCACCGAAGTGCCGGAAGCTATTCGCAAAGCTATAGAGAATGCACGCAAGAGTATGGTGGAGATTCCCTTGATCGATGAGCGGACTATCCCCCATGCCATCGAAGGAGTTTTCGGAGCTGGCAAGGTCATGCTGAAACCCGCTTCCGCCGGTACCGGCGTTATTGCTGGCGGACCGGTAAGAGCAGTCCTCGAAGCGGCTGGCATCAAGGATATACTGACCAAATCGCTCGGTTCGTCCAATGCCAATAACATGGTGCATGCTACCATGGAAGGCTTGAAGAACCTGAAGCGTGTAGAAGATGTGGCCCGTCAACGGGGCAAGACCCCCGATGAGATCCTGGGCTAGGGAGGGAAGACACGTGGCCAAGCAATTAAAGATTACCTGGACCAAAAGCTTTATCGGCTTTCCCAAGACCCAGCGCGCTACTATCAAGAGCCTGGGATTAACGAAACTCCAGCAGACCGTTATTAAGAATGACACTCCGGAGATTCGCGGAGAGATCAATAAGGTCAAACATCTGGTTACAGTTGAAGAAATTTAGACTCTTATAGGGAGGTTTTACAGTGAAACTCAATGAGCTAAAGGCTCCTCCCGGCACTAATAAACGCGTCAAGCGGGTAGGCCGGGGACCAGGATCCGGGCACGGCAAAACTTCCACTCGGGGACATAAAGGCCAGAAGGCTCGTTCCGGCGGTGGAGTAAGACCAGGTTTTGAAGGCGGCCAGATGCCTTTGCAGAGGCGTTTGCCCAAGCGTGGTTTTACAAATATATTCAAAAAGGAATATGCCATTGTCAATGTCAAAGATCTTAATGTATTTGAAAACGGCAGTGAAATTACTCCCGAAGTCTTGCTGGAAGCAGGCGTTATCAGCAAGATACTCAGTGGGGTAAAGCTGCTCGGTGATGGCGATCTGCAAAAGAAACTCACCCTTAAGGTACACAAAGTCAGTGGGCAGGCTGAAGAGAAGGTTAAAGCCCAGGGTGGCAGAGTAGAGGTGATTTGATGCTGGGTTCAATGCAGCAGGCATTTAAGGTCGGCGATCTGCGGCAAAAGTTGCTGTTCACTCTATTTATGTTGCTGATCTTCCGGATCGGAGCTTATATACCGGTTCCCGGCATTGATGCAAGTGCCCTGGAGAAAATGCTGGGCGGACAGTTGTTCGGTTTCTTCGATATAGTATCGGGCGGAGCCTTCAAACGGTTCAGTATATTCGCGATGAGTATAACCCCGTACATCAATGCAACCATTATCCTGCAGCTGCTGCAGGTGGTTATACCCCGGCTGGATGAACTGGCCAAAGAGGGTGAAGAGGGCCGTAAGATCATTGCCCAGTACACCCGGTACGGAACCATATTACTGGCCTTTATTCAGGCATTTGGAATGTCCGTAGCTCTGAGCCGCAGCGGCGCACTGACCAATCCCGGCTTTGGATCTTATATGGTGATCGCCATATCTCTTACAGCCGGAACCGCACTCTTGATGTGGATAGGCGAAGTTATAACTGAGAAGGGCATCGGCAATGGAATATCCCTTATTATATTTGCAGGTATCGTATCGCGCCTGCCCTCCCAGATCAATGGTACGATTCAGGAATTGTCGGGCGGTATCATCGGGGCTTTCAACATCGTAGTGTTCATCGCTCTGGCTGTTGCCAGCATCGTAGCTATAATCGCGGTTAATGAAGGACAGCGGAGACTGCCGGTCCAATATGCCAAGCGGGTGGTAGGGCGTAAAATGTATGGCGGGCAGAGCACCTTTTTACCGCTAAGAGTTAATGCTGCTGGTGTTATTTCCATTATATTCGCCATGTCACTGATGATGTTTCCGGCAACCATCGGATCTTGGATGCCGCAAACCAATGGGTACAACCAGTTTATAAACCATTATTTCAGTTCGTCCGGGTTGCTTTACAATGTGTTGTATGCAGCACTGATAATATTCTTTACCTATTTCTATGTGGCGATTATATTTAATCCCCTGGATGTAGCGGAGAACATTAAGAAAAACGGCGGCTTCGTACCGGGTATCCGTCCGGGACGGCCCACCGCTGAATACATCGACAAAATATTATCACGACTGACCCTGGTGGGCGGCATATTCCTGGCTCTGATAGCCGTCTTGCCAAATATCTTCCTTGAGGTTACCGGAGTGACCAGTTTCTATTTCGGCGGCACTTCTTTGTTGATCGTAGTAGGCGTAGCTTTGGATACCATGAAACAAATTGAGTCTCACCTTCTGTTGCGTAGCTATGAGGGTTTTGTTAAATAGGAGTGAATCAACTATGAATATAGTTCTGATGGGGCCTCCCGGAGCGGGTAAAGGCACTCAGGCCGAAAAGATCAAGGCCAGCTATCCCATACCCCATATATCGACCGGCGACATCTTCAGGGAAGCAGTGGCTAATGGGACCGAACTGGGCAAGCAAGCCAAGACCTATATGGACAGCGGTGGGCTGGTTCCCGATGAAGTCACAATTGCTATCGTAAATGAGAGATTGACGCGGGAAGATTGCCGGAAGGGATTCCTGTTGGATGGCTTTCCCCGCACCACCGTCCAGGCAGAGGCTTTGGATAAGGCACTGGCGGTTGCTGGCAGGAAGATCGAAGTAGCTGTCAATATCAGCGCACCTAACGAAATATTGATCGAGCGCTTGTCCGGGCGGGTCAGCTGCAAGGATTGCAAAAAGGTCTACAATCTGCAGTATAAACCCCCAAAACAAGCTGGAATATGTGACGTTTGCGGCGGAGAGATCGTCCAGCGGGATGATGACCGCGGTGAAACTGTAGCCCGCAGACTGGAAGTATATCTGGAACAGACTCAACCGCTCCTGGATTACTACCGGGAGAAAGGATTGCTTTACGAGTTGGAAGGCAATCGTGATTCCGCTGAAGTCTGGGCAGATGTACAGAAGATATTGGAGAAGTTTTAATGTCGGCCATTATTCTTAAAACTCCGGAGGAGATCAAACAGATGCGAGCTGCCGGGCAGGCAGTAGCAGAGATCCTGAAGGTGTTGGAGGATGCGGTCAGACCCGGAATTTCGACCGGAGAGTTGAATGCTCTGGCCGAAGCCCAGGCCGAAGCCCGTGGGGGCATAGCTCTTTTTAAAAATTATCCTAACGCCAAAAGAGGCGGGCAGCCTTTTCCCGGTGCCATTTGCGCTTCCATCAATGAGGAAGTGGTGCACGGCATACCAGGAGACCGGCGGTTAAAAGAGGGTGAAATAATCAGCATAGATTTTGGATTGCTGTTGGACGGTTTTTGCGGCGATGCTGCCATAACTGTTCCGGTGGGCAAGATCTCCCCAGAGGCCGAGCGCTTGCTCAAGTGTACAGAGCAGGCCTTGTTGAGGGGGATAGCCCAGGCTCGGGTGGGCCAGCGGCTGGGCGCGGTCGGGCACGCAGTACAAAGCTACGCTGAAAAACATGGCTTTTCGGTAGTAAGGGAGTTTGTCGGTCACGGCATCGGCAGGGATATGCATGAGGCCCCGCCGGTCCCCAATTATGGCCGGTCAGACCGAGGACCGGTTTTGAAGCCAGGTATGACCATAGCGATAGAACCGATGGTCAATATGGGAGATTACGCTGTTTATACCAAACCCGATGACTGGACGGTAGTAACCCGCGACGGAAGTCTATCGGCCCATTTCGAACACACGGTGGCCATAACCGAACGAGGTCCGGTCATCCTCACTGCGAGATGATGGAGGTGGCTGCGATGACCGGCGATAGACTGGGACGGGTGGTTTACTCCAAATTTGGTCGTGACCAGGGTAAAATGTTTGTTATTGTACAAGAGGTGAATGAACGGTTTGTGATGCTGGCCGATGGGGATCTCCGCAAAATCGAGAACCCCAAGCTGAAGAACATAAGTCACATCCAGTTCACCAGGATGAAGGCAGACGATGTAATGGAATACCTCACACGGGGTGAAAAGCCTGCCAATCACGTGATAAAAAAGAACCTCAAGCGATTGGTGGAGAGCGGAGAAAGCGACGGGAAGGAGGTCTGGTAAATGGCTAAGGACGATGTTATCGAAGTCGAAGGGGTAGTACTGGAACCCCTGCCTAATGCGATGTTCCGGGTGGAACTGGTAAACGGCCATAAAGTCCTCGCCCATATCTCCGGAAAGATGCGCATGAACTTTATCAGAATATTGCCGGGTGACAAGGTCATGGTGGAGTTGTCGCCATACGATCTGAGCCGCGGCCGTATCATATATCGCTTTAAGTAATCCTGTATAGAAAAGCTATATTAGGAACCTTGTATAATCGAGCTTAGAAACCCTAATCTATGGCTTTTCATCCAACTGAAGGTGACCACCTTAGTGGTTATGAAGATCCGGTGGCAAACATATTAAGGAGGTAAATACAGTGAAAGTCAGACCCTCGGTGAAACCAATGTGCGAAAAATGCAAGGTGATCAAGCGCAAAGGCAAAGTCATGATAATATGCGAGAATCCTAAACACAAGCAGACTCAGGGCTAGATTACAGGAGGTGAAAGGAAATGGCTAGAATAGCTGGAGTGGACTTACCCCGGGACAAGCGGGTGGAGATATCACTTACCTATATATATGGTATTGGCCGGCCTTCATCCAAGCAGATTGTGATGGATGCAGGTATAAATCCCAATACCAGAGTGAAAGATTTAACCGAGGAAGAAGTTGCCAAATTAAGGGAGATCATTGAAAAGAACTACACCGTGGAAGGCGACCTGCGTCGGCAGATTAGCATGGATATAAAGCGGCTGATGGACCTGGGCTGCTACAGAGGCATCCGTCATCGCCGCAGTTTACCGGTTAGAGGTCAGAACACCAAGAACAACGCCCGCACCCGCAAGGGACCGAAACGCACGGTCGCTGGCAAGAAAAAATAGCCATGAAGGGGGATAAATGAGTGGCACGAAGAACAGCAACTACCCGTGTTAAAAGACGGGAAAAGAAGAATATCGAACAGGGTATCGCCCATATCAAGTCTACGTTCAACAATACCATAATTTCGATCACTGATCGTCACGGCAATGCCATTTCATGGGCCAGCGCCGGAACTGTCGGTTTCAAGGGTTCCAGAAAGAGCACACCCTTTGCCGCCCAGCAGGCCGCTGATAATGCCGCCCGCGCGGCTATGGAGCATGGCCTCAAGGAAGTAGAATGTTATGTCAAGGGTCCTGGAGCAGGACGTGAAGCAGCTATTCGTTCGCTGCAGGCGGCCGGACTGGAAGTTAGCGTTATCAAGGATGTTACCCCCATTCCGCATAACGGTTGCAGGCCACCGAAAAGAAGAAGGGTGTAAGGAGGTAACGGTTTAAGTGGGAAGATATACTGATTCAGTCTGTCGCCAATGCCGCCGGGAA
>JBLMZJ010000066.1:0-8194 GCA_050258735.1 Deltaproteobacteria bacterium
TGTACCGTTGGGGTTACATGCATATCAAAGAGAAGGACTTGAAATATGAACCAATGCCCAAACCTCTTCGTTATCAGGATTCTTATGTCGAGGATAAACTGATGGACGAGATCCTTGAGAAATCTGGGCGGGGAAAGAAGTAACGATTGGATAGCTTCTCCCTATCCGTGGGTTTTCCATTGGCACAGCTGCTGCCTATAAGCCGATCCTGCCCGGTACCGCAAAAATCCCCCCATGGCTGTAAATATCATCCCTTATGAACTGTTTTGCCTTTTCCATCATTCTATTACATTACTTCCATATAAATTGATTGGGTTGCATAGAAAAATGAGTATTATTGCAGGATTTTTGCCTATCGAGTCGAAAACAGTATAGCAAGAGAATATAACAAGCGCTCACCGAGCCGGTGAACCTAAAGCAATAGCCATGGGGCACTGGCCGATAGGGTGTGAAGGGAAACCTTCATGCCTCCCGTTTGGAAAGGAGGGCAGAGAAGCAGAACAATTTTTACATTGTTCCCTAGCAGCCAGGCCTTTCTTGGTTTGGCTTTTTTTGTTGAACCAAGATTGATTTCAAGTGATTTTGACCGGAGGTAGTTTTCTTATGGACGCTATACAATTCCTGATCCAGCAGCAATCCGAAATAATCGAGATCGTACTTTTATCTATGCTGGTATCAGGATCAGCTACTATTATTAGCGCCCTCATCGGTATTCCTCTGGGAGCATGGATCGGTTTGAGCGATTTTCCGGGCAAAGGAATCCTGCTGCGTTTGATATATACCCTTATGGCTTTGCCGCCGGTGTTGGCCGGCCTGTTGGTATATCTCCTGTTGTCGCGCAGCGGCCCCTTAGGGGAATTGGAATGGTTGTTCACCCCCAGTGCGATGATCCTGGCCCAGTGTCTGCTGGTCACCCCTATAATCACCGGGCTGTCTGCCGCAGCAATTGCCGGCAAGGAAGGGATCATTTACGACCATGCGCGCAGTCTCGGAGCAACACGGGTACAGGCGGTATGGACCGTGATCCTGGAATCACGGACGGGGATCATTGCCGGGATCATGACCGGGTTTGGCCGGGCTTTTGCCGAGGTCGGCGCTGTGATGCTGGTCGGCGGCAATATTCGTCATTACACTCGGGTATTGACCACAGCGATCATACTTGAGACCAGACAAGGCAACTTTGAGATGGGTGTAGCGCTGGGAATTATTCTGCTCATCTTATCCTTCATCGTAAGTTCAATCGTTTTACTAAACGCTAAAGATTTTGATCTGGGTGAGGTATAAGGATATGAATCTATTTGAAATCACTCATCTGACCAAGGGTTACCGTGAAAGAACGGTTCTGAGTATCGATAAGCTGTATCTGGAGCGCGAGCGCATCTATGCTATTTTAGGGCCGAACGGAGCCGGCAAGAGCACACTTTTGCGTATCCTGAACTTGTTGGTTGAACCGGATACCGGCGACATAAAGTTTATGGATGGTCAGCTGCTTAGATCCGGTCACAAGAGTTATGAAATGGCCCGGCGGATGTGTATGGTTTTTCAGCGTCCGCTGATGTTCAGCACAAGTGTATATAACAATGTTGCTTACGGATTGAGGTTAAGAAAGCTCCCGCGAAGAGAGATAGACAGAAGCGTGAGGGAAGCCCTTGATTTTGTAGGTATGCAGGGTTTTATCGATTATCCCGCCACAAAGTTGTCAGGTGGTGAGATGCAGAGGGTAGCCCTGGCCAGAGCTCTGGTACTGGAACCGGAGGTGCTCCTGCTGGATGAACCTACTGCGAATCTGGATCCTCATAGTGTTCAGGTCATAGAGGAGATAGTCCGTAACCACCACCAACAATTTGGAACCAGCGTCATCATGGTGACTCATAACCTTTTCCAGGCCAGGCGCATGGCGGATGAGGTCATACTGCTGGTAGGGGGCGAAGTGGTGGAGAAATCCGATGTGGTGAGCTTTTTCAACGGCCCGGCTGACGAGCGCAGTAAAGCTTTTCTGGATGGGACCATGGTCTACTAGGCCGCTTAGAGTTAAATATCCAAGCTCGATTCCGGAGTTTTGATGTTGTTGAAGAGGAAAGATTGTTTAAGGGAGGATTGTGTGTGAAAAAACTGTGTACTATTTTGCTTGTCTTACTGTTGGGAATGCTCTGCGCGGGTACCGCATTAGGAGCAGACCTCAGTTTTCAGGCCGGAGGGGAATCGTATGTACCCTATCCGGAAGCTCTTTTGCAGGGCGGGATCACCATGGTACCCATATCTGTGATCACTGACACCCTGGATATCGATGCTAAAGCCAACTCCAAAGAAGGCAAGATAAGCCTGGTTAAGAACGACAGCGAAGTGGTGATTGACTCGGTCAACAATCAGCTGACCATCAACGGTCAATCAGTAAAACCACAAAAGGATATCAATATTAATGAAGAGCATATCTATGTACCATTGCGGCAGGTATGTGAGGCGCTGGGAGCTTCAGTTGCGTGGGATGCTGCCAGCAGGACTATCAAGATCACCGCGCCGGAAGATAAGAATATCCTGATCATCTTTCATGCCGGCAGTCTAAAAGCTCCCATGGCCAGTTTAAAGACTGAATTTCTGAAAACCCATCCCCGTGCCCGTGTGTATTTTGAATCAGCCGGTTCTCTGGACTGTGCCCGCAAAGTGACTGAAGGCCAGCAGGCTGACATTGTAGCCTCGGCTGACTACGCGGTTTTCGACCAGTTGATGATACCCAAGTTTACCGACTGGTATGTGATGTTTGCCCGTAATGAAATGGTCCTCTGTTATACAGACAAATCCCAGTACGCCAATGAGGTGAATGCGAAAAACTGGACTGACATACTGCTGAAAAAAGGCGTTACCTATACCCATACCAACCCCGACCTAGATCCGGCGGGATATCGGGCCTTAATGGTCTGGCAGCTGGCTGAGAAGTACAACAAACAGGCGGGACTATATGATAAGCTGGTGGCTGGCTGTCCCAAGGACAAGGTCTACGACAGTGCTGCCGACCTGACCGCCGCACTGAAGGACGGCAAGGTGGATTATGCTTTCGAGTATTTGTCAGTAGCCCAACAGAATGGGTTCAAGTATGTGTCTCTGCCGGCGGAGATCAACCTATCCGCCTATAATCAGGCCGCGTTTTACAAGAACGCCAAGGTGGTTACCACTGACTCTGCCAAAGGTACTACAGCCGAACAGATAGGATCTCCTATCATCTATGCATTGACCGTTCCCAACAATGCACCCAACCGTGCTCTGGCCATGGACTTTGTTAAATTGGTGCTGAGCCAGCAGGGGCAGGATATAATGACCAAGGCCGGTCAGATATCGATTAGCCCGGCGGAATATAATGATGCGACCAAAATACCCAATGAACTTCAATAGGAAAGGAGAACAGTATGATGAGAAGAAATAGATTGCCGCTGGTGCTGATGCTGATAATGGCTCTCTTAGTTGGTCTGGTACCGGCAACGATGGCAGCGGAAAAGGTCGAGAGCACGATGACCCTGGCCACCACCACCAGTACGCAGGATTCAGGATTGCTGGACTATCTGATCCCGATCTTTGAAAAACAATACAATACCAAGGTGAAAGTAATAGCCGTTGGCAGTGGACAAGCCATGGAAATGGGCAAAAAGGGAGACGCCGACGTCCTGCTGGTTCATTCCCGGGCTGCCGAAGATGCCTTTATGGCCGGTAAGTATGGCAGTGTCCGTAAAGATGTCATGTACAACCAATTTCTCATAGTAGGTCCCAAGAGTGATCCCGCCAAGATCAAGGGAATGACTGATGTAAAGGCAGCCTTCAAGAAGATTGCCACTGCGAAAAAGAAATTCGTTTCCCGTGGAGACAACTCAGGGACCCATACCAAAGAGCTGAGCATCTGGACCGCTCTCAAGGTTACTCCTACCGGACGCTGGTATGTGGAGTCCGGACAGGGTATGGGCGACACCCTGATGATGGCCAATGAAATGAATGCTTATACCTTGACTGATGAAGCTACTTTCCTCAGCTGGCAGAAGAAGACCGGCCTGAAGGAAATGGTACGAGGAGATAAACTGCTCTTGAATCCTTATGGAGTTATCGCTGTAAATCCCGCCAAGTTTCCTGAGATCCACAATAAAGCCGCTATGGCGTTTGTCGACTTTTTGACTAACGCCAAGGGTCAGGCATTGATCGGAGAGTTCGGTAAAGCCAAATACGGCAAGGCTCTGTTTACCCCCAGTGCAAAATAAGTAAACCATAGTATAAGGCCGCACCTGGCG
Source organism: Deltaproteobacteria bacterium (assembly GCA_050258735.1). Lineage (GTDB taxonomy): Bacteria > Bacillota > Syntrophomonadia > Syntrophomonadales > Syntrophomonadaceae > Syntrophomonas_A. The sequence continues at coordinate 4,269 of JBLMZJ010000066.1, forward strand.
ACAGGTGCGGCTGTTTTGTTTTTAGTATTCAATAGTGCTCTTGAAAGAATAATACCTGCATCCGCGTATTTGGGATAATAGTTCATAGATAGATGGCTCATGAGCGGGTATAATATTCTTATATAATCAAAAGGAGGGTTCATTATGGTCATTGCTCTGTTGGCGGTCACCTTTGTCATAGCTCTTTTGGTCTGTTTCATAACCTCGCGCTTGTTCAACCGTTCCCTCGATTCCATATTGAATCGCCTGATCCCGGAAGATATCAGCAAGTCGTGGCTGCGCTACCTGAACTTTGCCATTTATGTGGTCGGCATCTCGGCAGGAGTACGCGTATATCAATTACAGCAGTATTTCACCCCGCAGTTTACCGGTGAAAAGGGTCAGGCGGTAGTAACAGCCCTGACTAAGGAACGCTGGGCCTTGGAGATATATAGTACCATCATCGGCACTCTCAGCGGCATTGCCTGGATGCTTCTGGTCTTTTTTGTTATAGCTCTGATAGCTTATGTGATCGTCAGGATTTTTGAGTCTAAAAAACACAATCAGCAATAGGTATCTGAAAGTAGTATAGGGGGGCAGTGCCCGCCTTGTTTTTCTGCGAGGTGAAGCTTTGCGTATACGCTTCGGCTATGTGGCCATGTCGACCATTTTGGAGGATTGTTCACCGTCCCATACTATCACCTTAAGCAACCTTATGAAGATAGATTCCCCGGTCGCCCGGCAGAGGCGGCTGGCCGCGCTGGCCCGTATAAATATCTCCAGCACCACCCGGCTTTTTCACCACAACCGAGCCCATGATGTCAAGGTCTTCCGCCTGACTTCCAAGCTGGTGCCCCTGGCTACCCACCCTCTGCTGCGGGACTGGGACTGGCTGCAGGAATTAGGGGCGGATCTCAAGGCTCTGGGGGAGTTAGCGATAAGGGACGGACTCCGCATAAGCGCCCACCCCGACCATTTTACCCTGCTGAATTCTCCCCGGGATGAGGTGGTGCAGGCAGCAATCGACGATCTGGTCTATCATGAAAGGGTTCTTGATGGTATGGGCCTGGACGCCAGCGCAAAACTGGTCATCCATGTAGGCGGTTCCTATAAAGAAAAGGCTTCAGCGGCCGGTCGTTTCATGGAGAATTACACTCGATTACCGGACAGTATTAAAGCCAGGGTCGTATTGGAGAATGATGATAAGAGCTACAGCGCTGCCGAGGTGCTGCAGTTGTGCCGGGAGCATGATATCCCGATGGTGCTGGATATCCACCACCACTGGTGTTTGAATCAAGGCGAAAATATGGAGGATCTGCTGCCGGCGGTCTTTGCTACCTGGGATAAAGAGCCCCAGCCGCCGAAGGTCCATCTTTCCAGCCGCCGGGATGAGAAGAATATCCGTGCTCATGCCGACTACATCGATCCCCGTTTTTTCATGGACTTCCTCAATGTAGCCAGAGAATTGGGCCGGGATTTTGACGTGATGTGCGAGGCTAAAGCCAAAGACGCCGCGTTGTTTCAATTGCTGCAGGACCTTGCGGAGCAGGGTCATCATTTCCTTGATCAGGCTGCTATTGAGATATAGATCCTATCAAATAGGTATCAGCCAGTTAAAGATGTAACCTACTATAATTATAGCTACGGTCATGATACCCACAAAAACGGCGATCAACTTGGGCTTGAGAACATTACGCAGGATCACCAGCTCCGGCAGGGAGATAGCGGTGACTGCCATCATAAAGGCCAGCACTGTTCCCATAGCCAGACCCTTCTCCCGCAGAGCGGCCACAATAGGCACGGTACCCGCTGCATTGGAGTAAAGGGGCACCCCCAGTGCCACCGCGATAGGTACGGCCAAGGGATTGTCGCGTCCGGCATATTTGACCATGAAATCCTGCGGTACATAGCCATGGATGGCGGCACCGATCGCCACACCCGCCACCACGTAAGGCCAGACCTTTTTGAGAATATCTTTAACATAATACCTGGCATAAACCAGCCGTTCCGCCCAGGTAGATTCGGCAACCTGCATATCGCCCAACTTCATTTCGTAAACATAGCCTTCCACCAGGTGTTCAAGATTTAACCGCCCGATAACCAAACCTGCGGATATAGCTACGATCAGACCGGTCACCAGATAGATGGCGGCGATCTTGATGCCGAACATGCCGAAGAGCATGACCAGGGCCACCTCATTGACCATTGGTGAAGATATCAAAAACGAGAAGGTGACCCCCAGCGGAACTCCTGCCTCGATGAACCCGATGAACACCGGGATAGCGGAACAGCTTCAAAATGGAGTCACTATACCGAGCAGTGCCGCCACTACGTTGCCGAAGTATTGGCGCCGGTAGCTCAGGATCTTGCGGGTCTTTTCCGGCGGGAAGAAACTGCGGATGATGGCGACTGCGAATATGATCACCGCCAGCATGATAAAGATCTTGACAGTGTCATACAAGAAGTAATTTACGGATTCACCCAGCCGGGTCGCCGGAGTCAGATGCAGCAGTTTCCAGGTGATAAGATCAGCAAATGCCTTGATCATAACATACCCCTCCTTGAATTGGGAAAGTCGGAACTCCTTTGTCAGCTAGTCCAGTTCTTCTTTGATATAACGCTTGATGTCAGTTTTGCTGGGGACCCTGCCGGCAACCTTTACCTTGTCGTTGATTACCAGGGCTGGTGTCTGCATGATATTGTAGGTCATGATAGCTTTGATATCCTTGACCTTCTCTACGTTGGCTGCGACGTTCATTTCAGCCAGGACATTGATGACATCCTTCCCCAGTTGCTCACAGCGAGCGCAACCCGGTCCCAATACCTTTATATCCATGAGCTAGACCTCCTTAACATAATTTAACCGATCATTGAGATTCTACCCGGCAGGGTATGACCTTGCTTGCAGGCATTGACTTTCTCATTGGAATCCAATTCGCGGAACCTGGTCAGTTCCGGCCCCAATTCAGCAATGTCGGCGGCATTAACGGTCATAAAGACTTCCCAAGTAGGGATCCTGGCCCGGTCCAGGATATCAAATACCAGGCTGAAATAGGATTTTTGCCTTTCCTTACGTTCCTTAACGATACCGGCTTGTTTCAAAACCCGGAGGTGCTGTGATACCCGCGGCTGACTCATACCCAGGATAGCTTCCAGTTCACAGACACACAGCTCCTGAATGGAAAGGAATTTTACGATCTTTAAACGGGTAGGTTCACCCAGGGCTTTCAGAATGGCAGCAGTTTTCTCGATCATAAAGAAGCGCCCCCTTTCTCCATCTGATAGAATAATTATATAAGCATCTTATTATATAAAGCAAACATTATTTGTTTTATTAGTGCTGTCTGAAGAGATGGAAGGCTTTTATTTCGCAGAGTAGGAGCAGAGTCCTGTATTTGATATATCTTTCTTAGCAATATCTTAACTTCACATACCGGACCCATTCTGTATAAATATGATGGGCTGATTTGTTGAATATCTCCTGATAGGTCTGGTTTCCCCTTACCAACGCCAAGACGCTGTCCCAACCGTAAGTCTTGTCGATGTATTCGATATAGGTGTAAGAGAATTGGTATCCGCCGATTTTTCCAAACCTTAGTTGGCTCTCACTCTCCAAGTCGCTGAACTCAGGTATAGGCTGATTTCGTGCAAAGTCTTCCGCAGGTACCTGGTTGGCCAGGTAGGTAGCTACTCCGTTGTCAAGCCAATAGGATAGCTTGGGATCGATCTGATAGTTGATGGTATGTACTAATTCATGTTGGGCGGAGCTTATTATACTGTCATGATCATTTCCCTTTACCTGTGCATAAGGCGATACGATCAGTACCCGGTCACCGCGGTTGTCTCCAATGAACCACTCCGGTGCTATAACAAGGGGGAGTACCCCCCATTTTCTTATCCATAACGATGACTGCCGGGCATATACGTAAATCTCGGTGGGCCTTTTA
>JBLMZJ010000067.1:0-30321 GCA_050258735.1 Deltaproteobacteria bacterium
GCGGTTACTCGAAGAGGTGTTCAAAAAGGATGGCTGGCAGGTTTCTACTGCGGTGGATGGATCGGAGGCGGTGAGCCTGGCCTTGCAGCTTGAACCTGACATCATATTGATGGATATGAAAATGCCAAATATGAATGGATTGGAAGCCTCACAGAAGATCATCGAACAAAACCCCGCCCTCTCTATCATAATGATGACCGCCTATGGTGAAATGGAAGTGGTTCGCGCCGCACTGGACTCGGGGGTCAAGAAATGCGTGACCAAGCCTTTTGACATTATATATCTCAGGGATATGGTCAACAGTCTGGTACAGGAACAGGCATCCTGATCTAATCGGTTCGATGTTGTGGAATGGTCGCCGGGAAATCGGCGAATGATAAGAATTGTAATAATAAATTGGGGTGATTTTATGGCACTAGTAGCAGTACATGAACTACTAAAAAAGGCGGACCAGGAAGGATACGCAGTAGGCGCATTCAATGCCAACAATATGGAGATCATACAGGCGATCGTTATGGCCGCTGAATTGGAGAACTCTCCCGTTATCATGCAGGCCAGTCAGGGAGCGATTACGTATGCCGGATTGGATTATATAACGGGCATTGTGAGAATAGCGGCCAGGAACAGCAAGGTGCCGGTGGCTCTGCATTTGGACCACGGAACTGACTTTGATCAGGTAGTGCGATGTTTTCGGAGCGGTTTCTCTTCGGTCATGTATGACGGATCCAAGCTATCGCTGGAAGACAATATCGCTATAACCAACCGGGTACTCGAAATGGCTCGTCCGGTTGGCGTATCGGTAGAAGCGGAACTGGGCAAGATCGGCGGTACGGAGGATCATGTTACTGTCAGCGATAAAGAAGCCATGTTTACCGATCCGGAGGAAGCCCGATACTTTGTGGAAAAAACCGGGGTAGACAGCCTGGCCATAGCTATCGGTACTGCCCATGGACAGTATAAAGGTGAACCTAAATTGGACTTTGCGAGACTGAAGATAATCAGGGAACTGACCGGGATACCGATCGTGCTGCACGGTTCTTCCGGGGTACCGGACGAAGCAGTACGCCAGGCCATAGAACTTGGAGTACGAAAAGTCAATATCGATACCAATATCAGAGAGGCTTTCGTAGGGGCGATGCGCAAGGTCATTGGGGAAAAACCGGATGAGATCGATCCCCGCAAGATATTGGGCCCGGCCCGTGAAGAAACGATAGAAATAATCCGGGACAAGATCCGCGTATTCGGCAGCAGCGGTAAAGCATAAAGGGGGTTCTTTTTTGCGCATTTTTATTGACTCTGCTAATATAGAAGAGATCAAGGAGATCCACAGTATGGGTTTCCTCGATGGGGTAACCACTAATCCCAGTCTGGTTGCCAAAGAGCATAGGGACTATCCTCAGGTGGTCAGGGAAATCTGTGCTCTGGTTGATGGCCCGATCAGCGCTGAGGTGATCGGATTGGACTACCAGTCCATGGTAAGCGAGGGTGAGGAACTTGCCCGGCTGCATCATAATGTTGTGGTAAAGATACCCCTGACTGAAGATGGCCTCCGCGCGATCAAGACGCTGGGGGAAAAGGGCATCACCACCAATGCCACTCTGGTGTTCTCAGCCAACCAGGCATTACTGGCAGCCCGAGCGGGAGCCGGATTCGTCAGCCCTTTTATCGGCCGGGTGGATGATACCGGAAACGATGGATTGGTTTTGTTGAACGACATAATTACGATTTTTGACCAGTATGCAATGCCGACTGAGGTGATTGCCGCCAGTATACGCCACCCCATGCATGTGGTGGAATCGGCCAAGATCGGTTCACATATTGCCACGGTACCCTATGCTGTCATCAAACAGATGGTCAAGCACCCCCTTACCGACGCCGGTATCGATAAATTCTTGAAAGACTGGCAACAGCGCTAGGCATACCGGAATCGATCGTCGTTTCAGCATTGATCGAATATTATATGCTTCATTTATATTGGAGGTTTTGATTTTGGAGAGGGAATTAGCTCTGGAATTTGCCCGGGTTACGGAAGCCGCAGCCCTGGCTTCTGCTCGTTGGGTGGGCAGAGGTGATAAGGAAGCCGCAGATGATGCAGCAGTAACTGCTATGCGAGTTATGTTTGACACGGTCTCCGTCGACGGGCTGGTGGTGATCGGAGAAGGAGAAATGGATGAAGCCCCGATGCTTTATATTGGTGAAAAGGTCGGCCTTGGAGTTCCGCCTGCTGTTGATATAGCAGTTGACCCGTTAGAAGGGACTAATATCGTAGCCAAGGGTCTTACCGGTGCGATCGCCGTATTAGCCGCAGCCCCGCGCGGTTCTCTCCTGCATGCTCCGGATATGTATATGGATAAGATCGCCGTAGGAGTTGAGTGCAAGGGCCGGGTGCATCTGGAGGCCACAGTAAAAGAGAATCTGAGAGAAGTATCCCGGGCTCTTGATAAACTGATGAGTGAGATCACTGTGGTCATCCTTGACCGTCCCCGCCATCAAGCCATCATTGAAGAGGTGCGCCGGTTAGGGGCCCGGATCAAACTGATCACCGATGGAGACGTCTCGCCCGGAGTCGCCGCAGCCTATGATGATTCAGGGGTAGACATCCTGATGGGGATCGGGGGAGCACCCGAGGGGGTCATAACTGCTGCTGCTCTGAAGTGTCTGGGTGGTGATTTTCAAGGCCGTCTGGTCCCGGAGGGGGAGGAAGCTCCGGACGAGATAAGGCGCTGCCATGAAATGGGCATCACCGATGTCAACAAGGTATTTTCACTGGATGAACTGGTTAAATCCGATGATGTTATATTTGTTGCTACCGGGATAACCGATTCCTTTTTGCTGAAAGGAGTCCGCTACCATAAGCGCCGGGCAGTTACTGAAACCCTGGTAATGCGCAGCACATCAGGGACTATCAGACATATTGAAGCCTCCCATCACCTTGATAAAAAACCTTTGTTTAGGAACCAGCTTATTCAAAAGATAATGGAATAAAGGCTCTATTTTTATTTTTGGACTGGTTTAAATAGTAATCTATAAGGTATAATAAATTATTGATAGCATTTCTTTCTGGGTGCATTTCGTTTTCATACACCGTTAGCGTTCTCCCTGAAGAATTAAAAATGCGTTATATATTTTTGAGAATTGCCTGTAAGAACTTCGCATCTGCAATTCTCTGTCCCGCATCCCAGCCTGATCGCCTTCAAATGTTTCATGGATCGTGGTAGCCCCGGCTGTGTGGGGGACAAAACCGAAGGTGGATCAAGGCTCTCTTCAATCCATCATTTTTCGGGTCTGAAGCCCGTTGAAAGCGGGAGGAATAATACCTACGGAGAGTACAGAAAGGAGGCCAGCATTGAATATCAATATTGCCGAATTAGACAACAAAACCATGTTGGAATTGTACGGCGTTGCCCGGGAATTGAACCTGGCAGGCTATTCCAAGCTGCGAAAAAAGGAACTGATATTCGAAATCACCAAGGCACTGACTCATTCCGATGAGTTGATGCAGGCCAGCGGCGTTTTAGAGATCATGCAGGACGGTTACGGATTCTTACGCCCATTTGCCTATGTTCCAAGCCAGGATGACATCTATGTTTCTCCCTCCCAGATCAGAAAATTTGAGCTGCGTACCGGGGACCGGGTAGGAGGACAGGTAAGACCGCCTAAAGATAATGAACGGTTTTTTGCGCTATTAAAGGTACAGGATGTAAACGGGTTCCCACCGGAGGAATCTGTCAAAAGGATCCACTTCGATGCCCTGACCCCGCTCTATCCGCGGCAAAGATTGACATTGGAGACTACTTCCCAGGAACTGCCCACCAGGATAATCGACCTGATGGCCCCGATAGGAAAAGGTCAGAGAGGTCTTATCGTTGCCCCTCCTAAAGCCGGGAAAACCATATTGCTGCAGAGGATTGCCCAGGGAATAACCGCCAATCACCCCGAAGTCGAACTCATCATACTGCTGGTTGACGAGAGGCCCGAAGAGGTCACCGATATGCAGCGTTCAACCCAGGCGGAGGTAGTTGCTTCGACCTTCGATGAACCGCCGGAAAATCATGTCAAGGTAACCGATATGGTTCTGGAGCGGGCCAAAAGATTAGTTGAACATAAACGCGATGTAGTCATACTCATGGACAGCCTTACTCGTCTGGCCCGCGCGCATAACCTGGTGGTCCCCCCCAGCGGGCGCACCCTATCAGGCGGTATAGATCCGGCTTCGCTGGACAAGCCCAAACGATTTTTTGGAGCAGCCCGTAATATTGAAGAAGGCGGCAGCCTGACTATCATTGCCACCGCACTGGTTGAGACCGGATCGCGGATGGATGAGGTAATCTTTGAAGAATTCAAAGGACGTGGCAACATGGAACTGGTATTGGATCGCAAACTGGCGGAGAGAAGGATCTTCCCGGCTATCGATTTGAAACGTTCCAGCACGCGCAAGGAGGAACTGCTGCTCACCAAGGAAGAATTAGATTTGAACTGGATAATTCGTAACCGGGTCAGTGAATTCAATCCGGTCGACAGCATGCAGGTGATGTTAGAAACCTTCAAGAAGACCGGGTCCAATAAGGATCTGCTGAGAGCCGCACCGGTAGTTTTCGGCAATGACAAGCGGGAATACGCCCGGAATGGGTATGACCGCGGTTAAAACAGGAAACCAGCGAATAAGAATACAAAATTTGGTTAAAATAAAGGGCAGGAGCCCTTTATTTTTTTGTGTTCAGAAGGGTTACTGCACTAACGTTGGCTGGGTCTGGATGGCCCCCATGGGGGTCCCCAAAGTTGCTGAAAAACAGGATGCCGGAGTGTATATCCGGTAGGATTACCTTGTCTGTTTTTCGCAGAAGAAAACGAGGTGAATACCTACGAGAAAGAAAATGATGTGCCTGGTAATCATGGTTGTATTCGTATTAGCCACGATAACCGACCAGGCTGGAGCCGTTTTGTCTAACGAGGATTTTGTACCACGACTGCAAGCGGCAAGAGCACCGGGCAACCAGGCCACTGTTTATCTGGTCGAAAAAGGTGACAGCCTATGGGCTATTGCCCAAAAATATCATGTGGACGTTGATATCCTTATGGCTGCCAATAACATGAATGAGGACAGCCTGCTGACCATCGGCCGTAAAATAACCATACCCAACGGCCGACATGGAATGCATCGCATAAGTGCTGGTGAAACCTTGTGGGATATCGCTTGTCTGGCAGGTGTAAGCGTGGAGCAGCTCGAGGCACTGAATCCGGGTGTGGAACCTGATCGGCTTCGTATTGGTGAAGTTCTGAATGTCCCGAGCAGCGGCCTCCGGCAACAAACTCCTGCCAATAAGAGTTCACGCGGGATATCACGAATTATCCTGAATTGGCCGATAGTTGGTGAGATCACCTCCTATTTTGGCTGGCGTGATCGAGCTTTTCATTATGGGCTGGATATTGCCGGTGAGACTGGCGAGCCTATAAGGGCTGCTGCCGGAGGGGTGATTACCTTTAGCGGCTGGAAAGGCAACTACGGGAAAGCCGTAATCATCGAACACCCGGATGGACGGCAAACCGTTTACGGACATATGCAGCGCATCCTGGTCGATACCGGTGAGATAGTCCAAAGGGGTGAAACCATTGGTCGGGTAGGCAGCACCGGTCATTCTACCGGTCCCCATCTGCATTTTGAGATACGGCAGGAAGGCACCTGCATAAACCCGTTGAGTTATCTCAGGTAAAATGATCATAAAGGCCCCCTTTCCAGGGGGTTTTTTTGTGGGCAAATATAGGGTAGGCTTAAGGAAGTAGTGGAGGAGGAGATTGTGTTGTTCAGCCTTTATGCCAATAATCGCGGGGAGGTATTGGAACACCCCGATTTTTTTATGCTGGGCCGCAGCGGTACACATTGGCTGGTCCCGGAAAACTATGAAATCATCCCTTTGCCCAAGGGGTCATCCCTGGTCTCTATACCTGGGACCATTCCGGCCGGTCTTGGCCGCGATGATAAGGTGACCGCGATCGAACGTGATCCGGCTGATCCTGGTCAGAGCATCCAGGCAGTGGCTGCGCTCCTTCCCCAGGGGTTTACCCGGACCCTTCTGCCGGCCTGTGTAAGTAAAGATAACAAGGAACTTCCCTTGCTGGGTTATGCAGCTGTAGGTTTCAAAAACGGTAAGATATATGTGGCAGCGGTCCAGACCGACGAACATAATAAATGGCATCCGGTGAATTACAATACCGAAGGCCTGCCTGCGCGGATAAACAAGATGCTCAAGAAATTCCCGGAAAACCGGATATACCGCCAGCTAGCCCAGTGCTCATTACGCTACGGGTGTTTTACCGCCCAGAACATATTCTATCAGCGCTGGGAAGGAGGCATCCCCAGCATGACCAAATGCAATGCTGAGTGTCTGGGCTGCATATCTGAAAGCCACAGCGAGGTGGTTTCGGCCCAGGAGCGCATCAGCTTTGTGCCGTCGGCCGAGGAGGTGGCCCAGGTGGGGCTGGAGCATCTCAAGTATGCCCGGGAGGCCATAATAAGTTTCGGCCAGGGCTGCGAAGGTGAGCCATCTCTCAACGCCAAACACCTGGCGGCAGCGGTAAGGGCTATCCGCCGGGAAAGCGATCAGGGCACTATCAACATAAACACCAATGCCGGTTATACAGAAGGCATCAAACAGCTCTGTGACGCAGGGCTTGATTCCATGCGGGTCACCCTGTTCTCCTGCATCGAGGATAATTACCTCAGGTACCACCGGCCGCTAAACTATGGATTGGCCGATGTGATCGATTCCATAGAGTATGCCCGGGACCAGGGGGTCTTTGTCTCTCTCAACCTGCTGGCTTTTCCCGGGCTTACCGACCGGGAAGAGGAAGCCTATACTCTGCTGGATTTTGTAAAGAAGCACCGGGTAAACATGATCCAGATGCGTAATTTAAACATTGATCCGGACCGTCTGCTGGCGCATGTATCGACCGGGGGCGAAGCCCTGGGTATGGTAAACCTTCTGGCCATGCTGCAGGAGGAACTGCCGGAGGTGACCCTGGGTTCTTACAGTCATCCGGTATTGAGTCGGAGAAGAAGATAATTAAAAAAGCCTGCTTGGATATCTGGTTTATAATAGAAATGAGTAAGCGGGTTTAAACAAAGAGTATTATGAAACCTGGGGAGGTAACGATTTTGGATAAGAAAGGGCCCTATACTATAACACAGTTGAAGGCTATGCCAGCTGGCAGCCAGGGGTGGGGCAAGTTCCTGGTGCTGGAAAAGACCAAACGCCGGATAAAAGACGGCAGGGAGGTCATCAATCTTAAAATAGGTGACTCAGGCGGAGAGATCGATTCAGTAGTCTGGGATAATTGCCAGGTAGCCGGCCAACTGGAGGTTGGAGCCGTAGTAGGTGTACTAGGGAACCTGGGGTCATATAACAATCGTCTGCAGTTGACCGCCACCAGGATCAAAGTGCTGGAAGAGGATCCGGCTGATTATATGCAGGGACCGGTTATACCCGTGGAAAAACTGCAGGGAGACCTGCTGGAACTCCTGGCCTCGGTCTCTGATCCCTGGATGCGGGATCTGCTGGGGAGGATATTTGTTCCGGACCTGCTGGACCGTTTCTGCCGGGCGCCGGCAGCTCGCAAGATCCACCATAACTATGGCGGAGGGTTGCTGGAACATACCCTTAGTGTAGCCGGCAACTGCCTCAAAATGGCGGGAAACTATCCGTCTTTAAACCGGGATATGTTGGTTACCGGAGCAGTCCTTCATGATATCGGCAAGCTCTATGAATACGAAATGAAGCCATCCCCCCGCTATACTACGGAAGGCAGGATGATGGGACACATAGTTTTAGGATCAGAGCTGGTGGGAGAAAAGATCAGGACCATGCGGGGAGAAGGTCTGGAATTCCCGGTAGAACTGGAATGGATGATCAAGCACCTGATCCTGGCCCATCATGGCAGTCTGGAATTTGGCTCGCCGGTGATCCCGCTCTTCCCCGAGGCTTTCGTTTTATATATGATGGATAATCTGGATGCCAAACTCTTCGTATATAAGAACAAGATAGAGGAAAATGACGGTGATGATGAGTTCTTCACCAATTATGACAATTTCCACGGTCAGTATTTTTTCACCTATCGATATCCCGGGGAAGGGGATACCAGTGACGAAGAATAGTTGGGATGCGGCGGTCGATATAGTTATAATCGGGGCCGGAGTGATCGGATTGGCGATAGCCGGTGAATTATCTGCCGCGTATCCCCGGCTTGATATCATTCTGGTGGAGAAAAACGAGAATTATGGGCAGGAAACCTCGAGCCGCAGCAGCGAGGTCATCCATGCCGGGATCTACTATCCGGAAACCAGTCTCAAAGGCAAGTTGTGCCGGCAGGGCAATCAATTGCTGTATAGGTACTGTGAACTGAACCGGGTCGGTCATCGCCGCTGCGGTAAGGTTATAATTGCTGTCGATCAGGATGAATTGCACCACTTGCAGGAGGTCTTTGCCCAGGGGCAGGCCAATGGGGTAAGGCTGGAGTGGCTGACTTCAAGCGAATTGCAGAAACGGATTCCTGAGGTAAATGCAATAGCAGGTATCTGGTCACCTGATACCGGGATAGTCGACAGCCGGGGTCTGATGTATTCCTATTACTATCGTGCCAGGGAACAGGGGGTGACGGTTATGCTAAAGGCCCCCGTCCTGGCCATTCAAAAGCTGGATCAGGATTATCTGGTCACTCTCCCCGGAGAGACTATCAAAAGCCGCATGGTAGTTAATGCTGCTGGTCTCTACAGTGACCAAATAGCAGCCATGCCGGGTCTGGACATAGATGAGTGCGGTTACCGTCTCCATTACTGCCGGGGAGAATACTACCGGCTTCGGCCGCGTCGTTCTATTGATCATCTGGTCTATCCTCTGCCGGAGAGAGCCGGTCTGGGCATTCACCTGACCCTGGACCTCAATGGCGGGCAGCGTCTGGGGCCGGATTTCTGTTATGTAGATAAGATCGATTATAAAATGGACGACAGTGCACTTGAGGCTTTCTACCAGTCAGCCCGGCGTTATCTGCCCTGGCTGGAGAGAGATGATCTTATCCCCGATTATTGTGGTATACGTCCCAAGCTGCAGGCGCCAGGCGAAGATTTTCGGGACTTTATCATTAAAGAAGAGTCTGACCGGGGATATCGTGGGTTGATAAGCCTGATCGGTCTGGAATCCCCCGGGTTGACCTCCAGTCTGGCAGTGGGTCAATATGTGACTCAATTAGTCAAACAATTTATCAGATTGGGAGAATGAGGATTATGGATAAGAAACAGAAGATATGGGTCGTATTGTTTGTAATAATAGCGGGGTTAACTTATTTTGTACATAATGCTGGCTATTATCTCGTCAGGGAAGACAAATTGGTTTCAGCAGATGTAATCGTGGTGCTGATGGGAGGCGGGCCGGAGCGTATTCTGGAAGCGGTGGATCTGTACAAAGCCGGTTATGGCAATAGGATATTAATGGTCGAAAACGACCAACCGGGATATAAGCTGTTGAAAAGCCGCAAAGTGTCTATTCCCCGTGAAGCCGACCTGAACAAATCAATAGGGATGCAGTTGGGGGTGCCGTCCAATGCCTTCATCATTCTGCCCGGTGATGCTCAGAGCACTCAAGAGGAGGCCACCCACATCAAAAAGTATCTTAAGGCACATCCCGAGTTGGGGAGTATCATACTGGTATCTTCCCGTTACCACACCTATCGGTCCGCGAAGATATTTGAGCGTATCCTTAACCGGGATAGCGGTAAAAAAATATCGATAATAGCACGTCCCAGCCGTTATAGCGCCTTCAATGAGAAGGCCTGGTGGAAGTCGCAGGAAGACGCCGAACAGGTAGTCTATGAGTACGTCAAACTGGTTGCGTTTTATACCATCGACCGTTAGTCACTGCCCTTTGCTGCCCCGATCCGATAGCCGGTCAGCGTAGAGGAGACTGTCTCACCATTGCTGACAAACTCTCGTTTGACCAGGCCTACCCCTTTGCCGTAATATTCGTGGATAACATAGTCCGGACCGTCCATCCTGATATGCAGGCAGTTCGTGAAAGAACCGGACGGGGTATCCATGGCAGCCTTCAAGCTTACTATCCTGCGTTTGATGTTGTCATCATTCTGCCAACTGTTACCGTTCTTCATAGGGCCTTGAATGATCACGGTCTTATCGTTTGAGGTAAAGCCGCCATTCAGGATGTTTTTGTTGTTATAGGACTCTCCCCGGGTATAGACGCGGGTAACGGCCCGGTCAGTGGTCTGATAAACCGAAGCACTGACAGTACCGCCATTGGCCTCTCTGACCTGGGCGAAGTCGTTTTTAACATATTCCACCTGTCGTTCGAAGGAAGCATATTCATTTCCGGCCCCCTGATAGGTCCAGGTACTGCCTGCCTTCAGCGGAAAGTAGTCACCGGGTACTGCAGATTTGGTTGCGGCCGGTTTTACTTTCGGAGTCGTTCCTTTGTTGGCATTGTTGTTGGTTTTGGTATTAGTGCATCCGCCGATCAGCAGCAATAATAATATGCTAAATAACACAAACCAGCGCTGTTTTATCATACTGATCCCTCCACTATTGGATTATCCATTGATTTTTGCTACATTATATTATAACCCTGTTAACAATAATTACGCATGGAAGGCGAGTTTTCTGGCACTTTCCCGGCGGGGAAAAGCAGAGAACAGATGAGGAGGAGTGTTATTACGCATATCAAGCTGTGATGACGGCAGTGACCAGTTTGGGAGGGATAAGATCAAAGCCTGGTTCTGGTTGGATGGTATTCCGGTCTGAGTGTTTGCTCACTTCGCAAAGCACATAAACCGGTATGGAGTAGGCACTGGCCGCCTGAGCCAAAGCCATGCTGGGGTACCCGTTGATTACCGACCCATCAGCCAGCACCGTATCAGCACCCAAGACCACCATATCTGCCTTTCCTGCATGATCCGCAATCTTTCCATCTTCAATCAGCGTACTAGTTATGCCCTGCTCGGCCAGCTCACGGGCCATATTTGTTCCATAGGCAGGTTGACCGTCCTGGAGTCGGGAAACGGCTATCAAAAGGCTGAAGTCCTTGCCCTGTTGGCTGGCTATCAGCAGGCTGGCAATGATCGTTGAACTGTAACTGCCGGTGAATATAGTATTTCCTTGGTCAATTAATGAGGCACCGGCTTTGATCAACTGGCTTCTGGATACCTCCCACCGCTGTATGAGATCCTCGGTCAATCTGACCATATATGATGGCAGGTCGTCGGTCAGCGGACTTTGCTTGATCTCGGCCAGAAAGCATTGCATATAGTGATTGATCGAGTGCATATTGGGCCGAACCTGGGATAACTCAAGGGCAACTTCGGTCAGAGCTGTAAGATAATGGTCCGGGGAGTTGGAAGGCAAACCGCAAGCCGCCAGATGAAGGATCTCCAAGGCCTGCCGGGTCAAAGTACTGGCGCCGTTTACACGATCATTGCGGATCGCCTCGATCAACTCAGCGAGAGTCTTCATTGGACCCGCTCCCAGGCCGAATAGAGACCAGGAACGGTAACATGATCCCTGATCTCCTCGGGGTCGATCCACTTGAACTGGGTATGCTCCCAGTCGATCTTTACCAGTTCGGGGTTCTGCACCCTGAAGCGAAAAGGATGGACCACCCACTTCTTCCCCAGTCTGTCATCAGGGATCTCCAGGGTATCCCCGACCTTTATCAATTCTAACTGTTCCCGACCCAGGGATGCTTCTTCGGCAATCTCCTGCCAGGCCTGGTTCAGGGCATCCACTCCCGGCTCTATATATCCGCTGATCCCAGCCCAGCGCTCCGTGTAGCTTCCAACCTTTGCGCTGCGCTGCAGGATAAGTATCTTGTTGTCGTGTTCCAGGAAACAGGTTACCACATGGGATTCCTGCATGTTACATCCTCCATCATCTAGTGTCTTCTTTTGTGCTAATCATATTACGCATGAAAATCCCAGTCAACAGAGTGCTTAAGCAGGAGAACGAACGGTATGAGCCAGAAAAGATGATGCATGCAAATAATAGAAATAAATGAAAGAATATGTAACAATAGTTTTGTAAAACCATATAAGGACCCATAAACCAGATGGATCATTAAACTTTAAGGGAGGTATACTCATGACCATGCCGCTGGAAGGCATACGGGTATTAGACCTGTCCCGGGTCATGGCCGGACCATTTTGCGGTCAGCTGCTAGCGGATTTCGGGGCGGAGGTGATCAAGATCGAAGACCCCTGGGGAGGAGACTCGGCCCGGTCCCAACCGCCTTTTATCAAAGGTACCGGCAGTATCTTTTATGTACTCAACCGTAATAAAAAAAGCCTCACCCTGGACCTAAAGAAGGAAGAGGGGAAGGAGATACTGCGCCGCCTGGTCAGAGAAAGCGATGTGCTGATCGAACAGTTCAGACCTGGCGTCATGGATAAACTCGGTTTGGGTTATGGAATACTCAGTGATATCAATCCGGGCTTGGTTTACTGTGCCCTGACCGGTTACGGCCAGACCGGGCCCATGTCATCTTCTCCGTCACATGACCTGAATTATCAAAGCCTGTCCGGTGTAGCGCTGCACTATCGCCGGCCAGGAGAAAAACCGTTGTTGCCGCCGATCGGTTGGATGGCCCTGGCTGGCGGGACACTGTATGCCGCAATTGCGATAATGATGGCATTATACCAGAGGACTAAAACCGGCAAGGGCCAAATGTGTGATGTGGCGATGCTGGACGGAGCTGTCAGTCTGGTTGTCCAACTGCTGGCTGAGCGGGCGGGATGGGGAGATCTTCCCCATCCGGGCAAGTTATTGCTTTGCGGTGGTTTTGCTTCATATAATATCTATCCTACCAGTGACAGGAAATATGTGGCCCTGGCAATGGGTGAACGCAAGTTCTGGGAGGAGTTCTGCATAAAAATTGGCCGTCCGGAACTCGGTATCGCCCAATGGGACCCCAACCGTCAGGAAGAAATAATCGAAGCGGTCACAGACTTCTTCATGACCCGGACCGCTAGGGAATGGGAGGAGCACTTTTACGGCAGCAATATTTGTGTTACTCAGCTGCTGGATGTCGACGAGGTATGTACACATCCCCAAATAGTATCGCGGGATATGATCACCCGTCTGGCCGATTTTGTCAAACCGGGAGAGGATCTCTGTTTGAGTGGGGTCCCCTTTAAATTATCGGAAACACCGGGACAATTAAAGGCCAAATTCCCGGAGCTGGGGCAAGACAATGGGGAAATATTAACGTATCTGGGTTATGGAAACGAGGATATAGCTTCTTTGCATGACAAAGGAATAATATAATAGCCAGGCAGTAAGGGACGGGGTCCGGTTGTTCGGATGGCCCGGCCCTTTGTGTTTTCAGCCATTATTAAGGGTGGTCTATTTTGAACCTGAGTTGCAGGAATAAATACGTAAAAGTAGAAGAAATGATTATCAAACTGTGACGATCAGAAGGTGTATTTCATTCGTGTCAACGTAAATAACAAAGGTTTGAGGTGGTTTTAAATGACAATGCCGCTGGAGGGTATTCGGGTACTGGATCTGTCCCGGGTCATCGCAGGGCCCTTTTGCACTCAATTGCTGGCTGATTACGGGGCTGAAGTCATCAAGGTAGAAGACCGGCAGGGCGGGGATCCCTCGCGTCTGCAGGCGCCTCTCATCAACGGCATAGGCAGCCTGTTCTACCTGGTCAATCGCAACAAGAAAAGCCTGGCTCTGGATCTGAAACAGGAAGGCGGCAAGGAAATCCTGCGCCGTTTAGTGCGGGAAGCCGATATCCTGATCGAACAGTTTCGGCCCGGGGTCATGGATAAACTGGGCCTGGGTTATGAGAGCCTGAAACGGGAAAACCCGCGTCTGATATACTGTTCACTCAGCGGATACGGTCAGACCGGCCCCATGTCGACTGCTCCCTCCCATGATCTTAATTTTCAAAGTCTAGCCGGGATGGCTCTGCTTAACGGCCTTCCCGGGGACACCCCCCTGGTACCTCCGCTCACTCTGATGGCTATGGCTGGTGGATCTCTTTATGCATTTGCCGCTATTATGATGGCACTTTACCAGCGTACCAGGACAGGAGAAGGGCAATATTGCGACGTAGCTATATTGGATGGTGCCGTGAGCCTGACAGTTCAGCTATTGGCGGACCGGGCTGGCTGGAGCAGACTGCCCCGACCGGGTGAGGGAGTGTATGCCGGGGGTTTTGCCTGCTACAATATCTATGCCACCAGTGATGGAGCTTACGTTAGCCTGGCAGCGGTAGAGGACAGGTTCTGGAAGGATTTCTGCACTGATATGGGCCATCCCGAATTTGCTGCTGCCCAGTGGGATCCCTCACAGCAGGAAATGATCAAGAAGAGAGTTCAGGAATATTTCCTGACCCGGGCCCGGAGCGACTGGGAGGAGCACTTCTCGGACAGTGACATCTGTTTCAGTCCGCTGCTGGACCTGGATGAGATGTGCCGGCATCCCCAAATCAATGACCGCGAGATGATAACCAGGCTGGAAGACTTCGCTGGGCCGGGTTGCGATCTCTGCCTGACCGGATTACCGGTCAAGATGTCAGCTGGCCCGATTGGGATCAAGGCCGAGTTCGCTGCCTTGGGAGAACAGAATGAGAAAATCATGCGTGAGTTGGGTTACGGAGATGAAGAGATAGCTCGCTTCCGTGAACAGAAAGTCATATGACCCTGGCAAAGCACCAACCTTAATATAATCCAGCCATCACAGCCATAATATATATCAAAATATGTGGTGAAGCTGGTGGAAGCATCAAACAGTTGATCGGCGGGTTGCTTTTTGCAGGTACCATAATCGGGGCAGGGATCCTGGGTTTACCCTTTGCCCTGGCCCAGGGTGGTTTTGTCCTGGGAGCCCTGCTTCTCTTGCTGGGAGCCTTTTTTGCCTGGCTGTCGGCCGCTCAGATCGGGGCACTAGTCTATGAACAGGGGCCGGAGAAGCCGTTGACCAGTATAATTGAGAACTATATGGGTCGCCGTATGTCCTACCTTGCTTTGGGTGCCATTCTTTTTTCATCTTATGGAGCCCTGATCGCCTATCCCCTGGCTATCGGACAGATCGGCTCCACCCTGCTGCATTTACCGGCCTGGGTGGGTGCTCTGCTGTTTATCCTCCTTATGACTGGTCTGCTTAGCCGGAAACTGAATGAGAGTAATCAGGTAGATGCCATCATCACCCTGGCCCTGGTGGTACTGCTGCTATGGGTGCTGCTGCGTTCCCTTCCCCAGGTCAGGCTGGATAACTTCCTGTTTTCTTACCCTTCCCGCAGCCTGGGAGCATTTGGTGTCGTGATATTTGCCTTCGCCGGACATGTGGTCATCCCCAATGTAATTTCTTATATGAAGGCCAAAAGTTCAGAAGGGATCAGGGTCCTGGGTTGGAGTGTGGCCGCAGTGGGTCTGCTCTATCTGCTGTTTTTCGCCGTAGCTATTGGGGTGATGGGTACCGGAGTCACCCGAGTGGCGACTTTGGGACTGGCCCGGCGGGCCAGTCTGAGCTTGATTGTAGCCGGTCAGGTTTTTGCCGTCCTGGCTATTATTACTTCATTCTTTGGTCTGGCCATATCCCTGCGCATGACCTTTGAGAGCCAATTCCACCTGAAAAAGCCGATAGTGCTCGTAATGATACTGGTTCCGGTCTTGGCGGGTGCACTGCTTTTGGCCGGCAATCCGGGCGGGGCTTTTGTCAAGGTCCTGAATTATGCCGGCGGGATCGGTTCGGCCGTATATATAGGTCTGATTCTGGCTCTTATAATTGCTGACCGCCGTTATCAGTTCAGGGTCCCCCTGGGTCGCAGTGGTGCCGGCGCTGCTATAATCTTTTACGGGCTGGCTATACTCTACACTCTCTTCCACGGTTAAATGCTGGTGCCAGTTTACTCGGCTGCCTTCAGTATCCTCCAGATATAGAACACCATAATCAGGGTCATACTGCCCAGCATGATCGGGTTGAAAGCAGGGTGGAGAGCTTCAGCCCGTCCTAGGGCGATCTGTAAGGTCATCCAGCTCAAGTAGGTAAAGGTCCAGACGGTTATGGCTTTCAGCCAGTTGATCATATCGATGCTCAGGCGCCACTGGCGGGGGGATACATTTTTACCGCTCATGGAAGGGGAGAGCCAGCGGATCATACTCATAAGGCCGTAAAGTACCAGGCTGATTACCGGCAGCATGACCACCATCCCCTTGCCGCCCCAGGCGTCTACCTTGCCCCCGGCTCCGTAATGCTGGGGTATTTTGGCCGGCAGGTCCGGGTAGCAGATTATGACGGCTGCCAGGCCCAGAATTATGCCCAGCCAGGTCAGGCCCTCGAGTATATAGTCCAGGGCCGAAAAAGGGAGCCGGACCGACATATTGGATGAGGATCGGACGCTCTCGGATGACCTTTTCAGATTTTGTGCAGATGTTTGGGTACCGTACCTGGGGTTGCCGTCTTCATTGAAGTTACGTCGCAAATATGTTTCCGTGGCGACTATAGTCAGAACGATACCCAGGGTCATTACCGTCATAACAATCAACAAACCATATCGGGCCAGCGGCTCCAGCCAGACCAGGAACCCGCACAACAGTGTTATGATCCCGGTCAGGAGCAGGGCTTTACCGGAATAGCGATTGGCTGCTACCCAGGTTTCCGGGCTTTTCATGGACCAACTGGTACGATAGCCGGCGACCGGGTTCAGGTTGCTGCCTTTTTTCGCCATCAACAGGGTCAAGCCTCCGGCGAAGAGAAAAATCAATCCCAGATAGAGCGTATTCGGGGTCAATCGCATCAACATTTACCCCCTTTGGCAATAATGGTTTTCGGCCGTTTTATAGCCAGCCACATAAAACCGGCGTCATCTCGCCCCCCTATCATTTACCCACCCGGCTGGTGATTTTCTGATACAGATCCCTGGTCTGAGCCGGTTCGGGCATATTTATTAATAAGGGCTCTTGTTTATCTTTGAATGTGATGATAATCACCGGACCTTGGGCAGAACGCAGGAAAAGCAAGGATCGGCCGAGCTTTTCCACCTGGAAATGCCCCTTGAGGATCGCTCCCATATCCAGCCCGTTGTCCTTGTAGCCGATAGAAGGCAGCTTGGGTTCCAGCTGTACAGTATCGATTGCGGTGTAACTTACTGTAGTCCCATAAGAACCGCTGATCTGCATAGCTTTATCGCTAAAGGTATACTGGGCAGGCCGGGAAGCCAAATAAATACCTCCAAAAGTTCCTGCCATAGTGAGCACAGAGATTACAATGGCAGCAAGCACAATGATGGTCTGGTTTTTGCCATTCGGGTTCTTGGCCGTCAATTCAGGCGGCGGATTGAAACGCTGCACCCTTACCAACATAACGATGATCACCGCTATGAAGACGCCCCAGGACGCCTCCTGGCCCCAGATGATACCGGCCCTCCGCAGGAGGTAGCCAGTCAGAATGATAGCAGCCAGCAGGTAGATATAATTGCCTACGAAAGCCCCTATGCCTTTTTCTTTCATGTATTTCCTGGCCTCCGCTGATGAGGTATTGTATCCGGCGATCAGCATTTCACCGCCCAGGTACTTGATAACAGTAGCCAATAGTACCAGGATCCCAACCGTAATGAGTATAGGATAAAGACTCATTTCCCCACTCCTTAAGATGAATATTAATAATACTAAATCTTGTCCAGTTGCTTGGCGAAAAGCCGAGCTAGTTCCCTTTGATCATATTGTAGTTTTGGGCTTTATTTTTGGTTACCCCTAATTATTTCTCGATCATCTCCAGGATAATACAGTTAAGACAATAATAAAACAATATATTTTGTATGTATTTATTATCCAATCCGTGGGGGATGGTGAAGTATAAATCTTATAAAATGATTACTTGCTTGTATTTTGCCGGGGTTATTGATATAATTTTCACTGCAGTTTGCTTATAGACTGGTAAATTAATATAGACCTGCACATAAAGCGAGGTGAAAACATTGAAGGACAAGATTCATCCCAAGTATAACAGAGTAATTGCCCACTGTGCTTGTGGCAATGAGTTCGAGGTGGGTTCCACTAAGGAGGCAATCAAGGTAGAAATTTGCTCTAAATGCCATCCTTTTTATACCGGAAACAGTAGCCGGGTTGTCGATACCACCGGACGGGTAGAAAAGTTCAAGAAAAAATACGGCTTGCAGTAACCAGGTAGCAGGGTGTAATGCTCTGCTATTTTTTTCTGCATTTTGAGGGACAAATAGGCGCAGAAGAGAATTAGAATAGACGCAGATTTACGCAGATCTATATGATAGACGCAGCTTGAATATTTGCATGTGGGAGCGGATTCCATAACAGAAGCATGGCAAATAGACCATCCTTTTGGCATGCAACCTAAAAACCATTTTGTAAAATAAGTATATGTGATTGATACCGTAGAAAAAATCTGTGTTAATCTGTGCTAATCTGTGGCAAAAAAATCGTTACCCCTCCTGTGCCCATCTATGGTTAATTAAAGGCGGTGTTTATGAGCGATAAGGTTCAGTATGGCGGTATGGCGGTAATTGAAGGCGTCATGATGCGCGGTCCCGACAGGGTCTCTCTGGCGGTGAGAAGAACCGATGGTTCGATCGTGCTGGAGGATGAGGCACTGCCCGTGCTTCCCCAAAGGCTGGCTTTCCTCAAATGGCCTTTTATCCGCGGTACCTATGTCCTGATCAACAGCATGGTGATCGGTGTCCGCATGCTCAATAAATCAGCCAACCTCTCCCTGGAGGAAGAGGAAGAACAGCTGAGCGGTGGGGAGATCTTCTTCACCACCCTGCTGGCATTCGTGCTGGCCATCGGACTTTTTGTTGCTCTGCCCACGGCTGTGGTCCACTTCACCAAGGCCTGGCTGGGCGGGGTCTTCATGCAGAACCTGGTGGAAGGTGTCATCCGCATCGCCTTTTTCCTGCTCTATGTCTATGCTATTTCCAAAATGAAAGAGATCGAGCGTGTGTTCATGTATCACGGTGCTGAACACAAGTCGATATTCACCCTGGAAGCGGGGGAAGAACTAACAGTAGAGAACGCCCGCAAGTACACAACCCTGCATCCCCGCTGCGGCACCAGCTTTCTTTTGATAGTCATGGTCATATCGATCCTGGTTTTTGCTCTGCTGGGGGACGGCAGCCTGTTCTATCGGGTTTGGACCCGTCTAGCGGTATTGCCGGTAGTAGCGGGGCTATCTTACGAATTCCTGCGCTGGAGCGGCAAATACTATACCAATAGTTGGGCGCATATCCTGATCGCTCCCGGTCTTTATTTGCAGAAGCTGACCACCCGCGAGCCGGACGACGATCAGCTGGAAGTGGCTCTGGCCGCCTTGAAACTAGTCATTCCCACCGCCGGGGATGCCTCAGGCAGCCTGGGAAACGACACTCTGAACATCTGCCCGAGCTGAAAGAACGATAGACGCGGATAACGCTGCGACCTTAATGGCGACCAAAGGAAGCATCGTTGTCCCCGGAGGGGGATTTTTATGATTAACGCAGAAAGAGTAAGTTCAATTTTGAATTATTAGTTTTTAATTTTGAATTAATGTGGAAATGCTTCGCATTTCGGCGACTCTAATTGCACCCGGAGGGTGCACACCTTAATTAAGAATTAAGAATTCAAAATTCTAACCATAATAATCTGCGTGCGGTGCCAGCCGCCAGTGTCCATTTACAAAAAAGGAGGAGCATTCATGCTAGAGAAACTGGCCAGCCTGGAAGAAAAATATGATGAACTGAGCGAAATGCTTAGTCAGCCTGAGGTGATCGCTGACCAGAGCAAGCTGCAGAAGTACGCCAAGGCTCACTCCGATCTCAGTGAGATCGTGGGTAAGTACCGGGAATACAAATCTGTAATTACACAATTGGATGACACCCGCCAGATGCTCAAAGAGGGTGCTGATGAAGAATTCAAAGAGATGCTCCTGGAAGAAGAAGAGACTCTGCAGGAGAAGAAGGGAATCCTGGAAAAGGAAATGCAGGTGCTGCTCCTGCCCCGTGACCCTAATGACGAAAAGAACGTTATCATGGAGATCAGGGCTGGTACCGGCGGGGAAGAAGCTGCTCTATTCGCGAATGACCTCTTTCGTATGTATAGCCGCTATGTTGAGAATCAGGGTTGGAAGATCGATATCATGGACTCCAACTACACGGATATCGGCGGCATCAAGGAAATAATCTTTGGAGTGGAGGGGCAGGGTGCCTACAGTAAGTTAAAATTTGAATCCGGTGTACACCGGGTGCAGCGTATACCTTCAACTGAATCGGGAGGGCGTATCCATACCTCTGCTGCCACGGTAGCTGTTCTGCCTGAGGCCGAAGAGGTGGAGTTGGAGATCGATCCCAATGATATCCGGGTAGATATCTATTGTTCCAGCGGACCGGGAGGACAGTCGGTCAATACGACTCAGTCGGCAATACGCTTGACCCATATCCCTACCGGACTGGTGGTCACCTGCCAGGATGAGAAATCCCAACACAAGAACAAGGCCAAGGCTATGCGGGTCCTAAGATCCCGCCTGAAAGAGATCATGGAAGAAGAACAGCACGCTGAAATGGCCGGTACCCGTAAGAGCCAGGTGGGGACCGGCGACCGCAGTGAGCGTATACGCACCTATAACTTCCCACAGGGAAGGGTGAGCGACCATCGCATCAACCTCACCCTGCACAAACTGGATTACATTCTGGAAGGGCAGCTCGGGGAGATCATCCAAGCCCTGACCGAGAACGATCAGGCTGAGCGCTTGAAGCAGGTGGACTGATTTGGCTGGCACATGGACTATCAAGGAACTGCTGGCCTGGACCCAGGGTTATTTTCGGGACCACGGCATAGCAGACCCCCGCTTGGAAGCTGAACTGCTGCTGGCTCATGTCCTGGGGCAGAGCCGGGTATATCTTTACGCCAATTATGAAGCCCCCAGCAACCCGCCTGAACGAGAAGCCTACCGTACTTTGATCAAACGCCGGGCAGCCGGTGAGCCCCTGGCCTATATCACCGGGACCAAGGAATTTATGTCTCTCACTTATCAGGTCGGTCCCCAGGTCCTGATTCCGCGGCCGGAAACTGAACTTTTGGTGGAGCAGGTCATTGATCTGGTCAGGGGAACTGCAGCTTCTTCGGAAGAGATGGGTGATCCACCCGCAGTGAGGATCTGTGATGTTGGGACCGGCTCAGGGGCCATTGCCGTCAGCCTGGCTTATTATCTGCCCGGGAGCAGCTTGTCTGCCGTTGATCTGTCGGCTGCCGCATTGGAGACCGCGCAGGCCAATGCTCTGCGCAATGAAGTATATGTCGAATACCACCACGGTGATCTGCTTGCTCCTCTGGCGGGCACCCAGCCCTTTGATTATATCGTCGCTAATCTGCCCTATATACCCGAATCTGAATATCTGGCATTGGACCGCGGTATCCTAGAATATGAGCCGCGCGAGGCTCTGTTAGCCGGGGGAGACGGGCTTGATCTGTATCGGCTGCTGCTGCCCCAGGCTCTGGATCTGCTGAAACCGGGGGGTTACATTGTTTATGAGATCGGGGCCGGACAGGGTGAAGCTGCTATGGGTTTGATGGGACAGTTTACCGAGGTAGAACTGCTGACCGATCTGGCCGGGCGGGATCGGATGGTCAAGGCACGAAAGCAGGGTGGATGATTTGCGAACTGAATACATAAAGATAGATAGTGGGAAGCCCGAACCGGAACTCATCAAACGTGCTGCCGCGCTTATCAGCCAGGGAGACCTGGTAGCCTTTCCTACTGAGACTGTCTATGGGCTTGGAGCTTCAGCCTTTTTGCCGGCAGCAGTTGAAAAGATTTTCATTGCCAAAGAGCGCCCGGAGGGCAATCCCCTCCTGGTCCATATCAGCGGCCGGCAACAGCTGGACGGTTTGATAAAGGATGTGCCCCATGATGCTGACCTGCTGATGGATGCCTTCTGGCCGGGCCCTTTATCAATAATATTGCCTGCTCTTTCGGAGGTGCCCCGGGCAGTTACCGGCGGGCAGCCTGGCGTAGGGCTGCGTATGCCGGATCATCCGGTGGCCCTGGCCCTGATCGAAGCAGCCGGACCTATCGCCGCACCCAGCGCGAATCGCTCCAGTCGGCCCAGTCCGCTGACCGCGGCGCATGTAAGGGCTGATCTGGATGGCAGGATCGCTGTCGTACTGGATGGAGGTCCAAGCGGGTTAGGCTTGGAATCAACGGTTATCGACCTCTCCCGGCTGCCGTATCGCCTGATTAGATCCGGCGGTGTATCGGTGAAGGACCTGGAAGATATCCTGCATCAAAGGATCATCTTTAGTGAGAACGAAAACACCCGGCTGCCGCACTACCAGACCAATAGCCTGGTGATCCTGTGCGAGAATGAAGAGGAGTATATAGATAAATTGAATTATTACCGGGCTCAGGGTAGGAATACAGCGGTGGTTAACAACAGGGGCATCGGTATCAAGACTACCGGGGATGTCAGACATTATGACCTGGTCCTGGACCAGGGATCGAGCCTTTATTCTATATTAAGAGATGCCGAGCAGGAAGGCATTGAGGTGCTCTTATTCGCACCTCTGGCCGACACCGACGGCCTAGATGCCGTGGTGGTGGACCGTATCCGCAGATCGGCCCGGCGCAGCGAGGGACAAAAATGACCAATCCTCTGATTACCATAATCGTAGTGGCGATAGTTCTGGGTCTGGATGCCTTTTCTCTTTCTATGGGCATGGGAGTCAAGGGAGTGAGCCGCCGCTATGAGATAAAGTTTTCCGCTACAGTTGGAGTATTCCATATAATAATGCCCCTTATCGGGCTGGAGGCCGGACTGGCTCTGGGCAAATTATTGGGCATCTGGGCCGGGCGCATCGGGGCATTAGTGTTGCTCATTATCGCTTTCGATTTTATTATCAAGGGATATCGTGAAATACGTCCCCAGGCCGTAAAGTTTTCGGAAGGTCAGAAATTGTTCAACGGGGTAAAGGTAACCCGCAAGGGCTGGCTTGGCATCTTCATCCTGGCTTTGTCGGTCAGTATGGATGCCTTGACAGTAGGGTTCAGTTTAGGTACTTTTAAAATGCCCCTTTTCCTAACTGTCATGATAATGGGAGCTACTGCTGGCATCATGACAGCTCTGGGTTTCACCGGTGGACGGTTTTTTGGCCGTTTGCTGGGGATCTATGCTCAGATGGCCGGGGGTATTGTCTTGTTGTTACTGGCCGTAAAACTAGTACTCTGATAACTCTAATTCTGTGTATAAATCGGCGAGGAAAATTTTCGGAGGGCAAGGCAGAGGAATGAGTAATACTGGATGTCTTGCGATTGACGAGAACGCAGGCATACGGAAATTTTACCGTCGAGAATATATAGAATTAGGGTTAACAGGGTACTCGTAATGTAGAGGCGGGACAAAGATGACCAGGATACTTTTAGTATGCACCGGAAACACCTGCCGCAGCCCGATGGCCGAAGCCCTCTTTTTAAAGCTGTTGCAGGATAATGCGGATGAGCTTCAAAAAGAGATCGAGATCTGTTCGGCTGGGCTCTATACCTTGAACGACCTTCCCGCCAGCCCGGAAGCTATTATGATCATGGAGCGTGAGGGCCTGGATATTACACGGCATCGTTCAAAGGTCCTGGATGTTTCAATGATCTACCACGCGGACCTGATCCTGACTATGGGCTCCAGTCACCGGGATGAGATACGGGAACGTTTTCCGGAGACTGGATCGCGGGTGTATACCCTGGGTGAATATGCCGGTTTCGAGGGGCTGGATATCAATGACCCCATTGGCGGCGGGATCGAAGCCTATCAGAAATGTGCCAGTCAATTAAAAGAAATACTGCCCCGGGTCTGGTACAATATACAGCAGGGACAAGTAATAAGGAGAAAACCATGAAGGTAGCCATCGGCAGCGATCATGCAGGTTTTAATCTGAAAAAAGAGATCATCATGATGCTTGAATATAAGGGCTATGGGGTGTTGGACTGCGGTTGTTTTTCCGTTGACTCGGTAGATTATCCTGACATTGCCGAGGCGGTTGGAGAAGCAGTGCTTAAAGACGGGATATTCGGCATAGTGATCTGCGGTACCGGCATCGGCATCTCCATAGCTGCCAATAAGATACCCGGTATCCGGGCGGCCCTGTGCGGGGAGCCCTTCAGCGCCCGAATGGCGCGGGAACATAACGACGCCAACGTATTGGCTATGGGTGCTCGTATAATTGGGACAGGCCTGGCCATAGAAATAGTGAAGACCTTTTTGGAAACTGATTTTTCCGGGGACCGGCACCTGCTGAGGGTGAACAAAATGAAAGAAATTGAAAGAAAACACACCAGGTAAATTTTGAATTATAAATTTTTAATTATGGTAAGGAAAGCTTTGCTTTCCTTGATGACAAAGATAAAAAGAAATGTGGAGCATTTCAACACTAGTTAAGAATTAAAAATTAAGAATTAATAATTTTATTCTAGGAGGCTTTGCACCGTGGACTATATCGAACAATACGTCCTGCCTGTTGATCCCGAAGTAGCTGAGTTTATTGGAAAAGAAGAGAAACGTCAGAACAACAAACTTGAACTGATCGCATCGGAGAATTTTGTTTCCCGCGCGGTCATGGCGGCCCAGGGCTGTGTAATGACCAACAAATATGCGGAAGGTTATCCCGGCAAACGATATTATGGCGGATGCGAACACGTTGATGTCGTGGAAGATCTAGCCCGGGACAGAGCAAAAAAGATTTTCGGATGTGATCATGTAAACGTTCAGCCTCATTCCGGCGCACAGGCTAATACCGCAGTATATTTTGCCGCTCTGCAGCCCGGCGACACTGTAATGGGTATGAACCTCAGCCACGGCGGTCATCTTACCCACGGCAGCAAGGCCAACCTGTCCGGAAAATACTTCAATTTTGCTGAATATGGTGTCAATCGTGAAACCGAAACCATCGATTATGATGAGGTCCTGCGCGTGGCCAAAGAGGTCCGGCCTAAGATGATCGTAGCGGGTGCCAGCGCCTATCCCCGTGTGATAGATTTCCCCCGATTCCGTGCCATTGCTGACGAAGTAGGAGCGTTGCTCTTTGTAGATATGGCTCACATCGCCGGGTTGGTAGCAACCGGACTGCATCCCAGCCCGGTACCCTACGCCCATTTTGTCACCACCACAACCCACAAGACCCTGCGGGGGCCCCGCGGCGGTATGATCATGTGCACGGAAGAATGGGCCAAAAAAATCGACAGTGCGGTGTTTCCCGGTATACAGGGCGGTCCTTTGATGCATGTTATTGCCGCCAAGGCGGTCTGCCTGAAGGAAGCCATGTCACCGGAATATAAGGTCTATCAGAGTCAGATAGTAAAGAATGCAAGCACCCTGGCGGCTGAACTGGTCAAAAACGGTCTGCGCCTGGTATCCGGCGGTACCGATAATCATCTCATGCTGGTCGATGTCAGACCCAAGGGCCTGACCGGCAAAGAGGCCGAGTCTATTCTGGAAGAGGTCAACATCACCACCAACAAGAATGGTATACCCTTCGATCCTGAAAAACCTACCATTACCAGCGGCATTCGCCTGGGGACCCCAGCTTTGACCAGCCGTGGCTTTGATGAAGGCGATATGTGTCAGGTGGCTTCGGCCATAACGCTTGCCCTGGATAATCCGGATAATGCGGGCAAGCAGGATGATGCCAGGGGGATCGTTGCAGCACTTTGCGTTAAACACCCGCTTTATGGCATATAAAGGAATTGGACAACTACGGACTGAGGAGATATTGTATGGATAGCAAGACACTGTCCTTACCGCGTTTGAACCAACTTAATCCTACCCTGGAATCCACTGCACTCAAGCTGATGGAAGAGGCCGGGGAACTGGCTCAGGTCATCGGCAAGTACCGTGGTCTAAGCGGGGAACAGGTCAAGATGGATCTGGAAGTGATCAAACTGGAGATAGCCCGCGAGCTTCTGGACGTGGCGCAGACTGCGGTCACCATGATGTTCGTGATGGAAGAACAATTCGGGGTGGACATTGAGAGTGCCTTGCAGGACCACCATAATAAACTGGAACGTAAAGGGTACCTTTCCGGGCAGCAGAAGTAAAAGTTGCGGAAATTTTTCTGGATTTAAAGGAAATCGACCGTTCCTGTAGAATACACAATATCTACGCAAAATTTAGGATTAATGTTATTTAAGGAGTCGTCGGGGAAGAAGACCCTTGATAAACCAATTCAAATTTAATGAGAATTAAAAAAGGATTTTGGTTCTTTATGACGAATAGAAGAAGGGGATAATAACAGCCTTCGGGCTAGGGTAAAATATGACGGATAATCGCAAAAAAAGTAATTGGGTAAAAGGCCTGGCAGATGCAATCAATATGGTAACCACAGCGGCGGCGGCCATAGGATTGTGTGGGTATGCAGGCTATTGGTTAGACGGAAAATTTCAAAATGAAAACCATGTGTATCTTATTTTGGGTGTGTTATTGGGGGTAGCCACTGGGATAAAGAGCATGTGGGACAAGATGATGGAGAGCGAGAAGCGGAGAGCGAAAGAGAACGATAACAATCAAGCCTGATAACGTGCGGAAATCAGCCGGAACCAGTCGTATTGGTTCGGGTTTGGATTTTAATGTTCGGCCTTGTCAATGGTGCGAACATAACCCAAAATCCACTTCAGGAGGGGGGGAAAAAGAAAATGACCTTTGGTATGTGGGATGCAACCTTTTTTAATCTTGGTCCGATTCCAGTAGACCATCTAGTGGTTACCGAATGGGTGCTGATAGCGTTAATCGGTATTATCGCTATTTCTGCAACCAAGAATATGCAGATGGTTCCGCGGGGACTGCAAAATGGCTTTGAAATGATTGTTATATGGACCTATGAATTCTTTACACAGTTGATGGACGAGGAGCATACTGCCAAGAAATGGGCTCCTTTGTTAACATCGTTTTTCCTGTTTATACTGTGCAGTAACTACAGCGGTTTGATCCCTGGTGCTGCTCATGTTGCAGGTTATCAACCGCCAACCAGCAACTGGAACGTGACCATGACTCTGGCTTTAATCACGTTCTTTTCTATTCATATCGCTGGTTTTAGTGAGCACGGAGCCCACTACCTACACCACTTTATAAGTCCCAGCGTGGCAATGCTTCCCCTGAATCTGGTCGAAGAGGTGGCACACCCGCTGTCCCTCACCGTCCGTCTATTCGGCAACATCTTCGGCGAAGAAATGGTAATAGCCTTCTTAATGTTCATGGCTCCGTTTCTTGTTCCGACTGCCATCATGGGACTCAGTTTGTTGCTGGGAGCCATTCAGGCAATTGTGTTTACAATCCTGTCAGCCAGCTATATAGCAGCTGCCGCAGGAGCAGGTCATTAACCCCATAAATTTATTTAGGCTCAAAGATAAACCATTTGAGCAACGAAAGGAGGGAAAAAGATGGGCGTAGCATTAGGCGCTGGTCTCGCTGTATCCATAGCCGGTATCGGTGGTGGTATAGGCATGGGTGTTGCTGGTGGTAAAGCTTTTGAAGCTATTGCACGGCAGCCTGAGGTAGGAGGAGATGTAAGAACTCTGCTCTTTATCACCCTGGCCTTCATTGAAACCCTGACCATTTACGGTCTGCTGATCGCATTTATGCTGGTAGGCAAAATTAACGGTTAATTCACTCAGATTTAGGGCGATAGAGCGGGTCATAGCCTAGATATGAATAAGCTCTATCGCCCAAATTACTATTAGCACTAGATTGGAGGTAGCGAGTCTGTGAGGAGAAACAAAAGGTCCTATATATTTGCTCTCCTACTTGCCCTGGGTATTGTCCTGGGATATGCCGCCCTCTGTATGGCGTCCGGCGGAGAGGTTCCGCTGCCGGTAGAACAACCGGCTGGAAAGACCCCCGCTTTCGGGAACTATTTTGTTATAGGTTGGACAGCGGTCAACTTCTTTGTACTGCTGGCACTGATGTATAAATTTGCCTACGGGCCGATCAACAACATGCTGGAACAAAGAACCAACACTATCGAAAGCTCCCTCAAACATGCCGAAGAGGTCAAAGTAGAAGTCGAGCAAATGAGAAAAGAAACCCAGGCTAATCTGGCTGAGTCCCGCAAAGAAGCCCAGGAAATCGTGGGTCGGGCTACCAAAGCAGCCGATGACGCCAAGAATGAGATCCTGGCCAAGGCCAAGGAAGATGCGGCCAATACCAAAGCCAAGGCCGAAGCCGAAATTAAATCCGCCACCGAAGCAGCCAAGGCTGAACTGAAAGATACTGCAGCAACCCTGGCCTTAATGGCAGCAGAAAAAGTGTTGGGACGGACCATCACCGATGCCGACCATCAGGCTATGGCAAAACAGTTTGTTAATGAGGCGGGCGATCTCCTATGTTAAATATGAGCGTCGCTAGGCGCTATGCTGAAGCCTTTTTTAGCATTGCCCGAGACAACAATAAGATCGATGAGTACCAGCAGGAGCTGGAGAAAATCGTTGCCACTATACAGGGAACGGATCAATTGGAAGAATATCTGGCTCATTTGCTGATTCCGGCCAAGGCCAAAAAGGAATTGCTGGGTCAGATATTTAACGGACAAGTCTCGCCGGTGACCCTTAATTTCATAATGATGATCGTGGATAAACGCCGCGAGAATTATATCGGAGTCATAGCAGATCAGTACAAGGATATGGCGGACGAATCCAGGAACATTGCCAAAGCCGAACTGGTGGCAGCCAGGGAAATACCCGAAGACGAAGTCAAGTCTTTGGCCGAAAAACTCTCCGCATCCTCGGGCAAGACTGTTCAATTGCAGGTTAAGGTTGACCCGTCGCTCCTGGGCGGTATCAAGCTACGCTTGGGCGACCGAATAATCGACGGGACTGTAGCCAAGAAACTCGAGATGATGAAATCACAGCTCAAACAAGCGAAGATAGGATAGGGGTGAAGAAATAAATGAGTATCAGACCGGAAGAGATTAGCGCTATCCTGAAACAGCAGATCGAGCGCTACCAATCCGAGGTCGAGGTCAGCAATGTTGGCTCAGTCATATACGTCGGTGACGGTATTGCCCGCGTGTATGGGTTACAGGGCGCCATGGCTGGCGAACTCTTGGAATTCACAGGCGGAACCTTCGGTATGGTTCTGAACCTGGAAGAAGATAACGTAGGCGCCGTGCTTTTCGGTGAATACAATCATATCAAGGAAGGCGATGTCGTAAAAGCGACCGGTAGAATCATGGAGGTTCCGACCGGAAGAGCCTTGTTGGGCCGCGTAGTTAACGCTCTGGGCCAGCCCATCGATGGCAAGGGACCCATCAACACTACCACCTTCCGCCCCATTGAAAAGGTCGCCCACGGTGTTGTTACCCGTGAATCGGTTAACACCCCGATGCAGACCGGACTGAAATGTATCGACTCCATGGTGCCGATCGGACGCGGCCAGCGTGAGTTGATCATCGGTGACCGCCAGATAGGCAAAACCGCTGTTGCTATTGACGCCATCATCAACCAGCGTGAAAAGAAAGACATGATCTGTGTTTATGTTGCCATCGGCCAGAAGCAGGCTTCTATCGCCGGCATCGCCGCCAAGCTGGAAGAAATGGGCGCCCTGGACTACACCATTATCGTTGCCGCTACCGCTGCTGAAGCTGCTCCGCTGCTCTACATCGCGCCTTATGCCGGTGTTGCAATGGCGGAAGAGTTCATGGAGAGCGAAGGCGCCGATTGTTTGATAATTTATGATGACCTTTCCAAGCAGGCCGTTGCCTACCGCGAAATGTCATTGCTGCTCCGCCGTCCGCCCGGACGTGAAGCTTTCCCTGGAGACGTTTTCTATCTCCATTCCCGTTTGCTGGAACGCGGATGTAAACTGAACAAGGCCATGGGCGGCGGCTCCATCACTGCGCTGCCGATCATCGAGACCCAGGCCGGCGACGTATCCGCTTATATACCGACCAACGTTATATCCATCACCGATGGACAGATATACCTGGAAACCGACCTTTTCAATGCCGGTCAGCGCCCGGCCATCAACGCCGGTCTATCAGTAAGCCGCGTAGGTGGTTCCGCTCAGACCAAGGCTATGAAGTCGGTTGCCGGCCAGCTTCGCTTGGACCTGGCCCAGTATCGTGAGCTCGCAGCTTTCGCCCAGTTCGGTTCCGACCTGGATAAAGCTACCCTGGCTCGCCTGACCCGCGGTGAACGCACGACCGAGATCCTGAAGCAAGGTCAATATGTACCCATGCGTATGGAAGATCAAGTCGTTGTTATCTATTGTGCTGTTAACGGATACCTCGATGATATTCCGAAGGACAAGGTAAGTGAATTCGAAGTCGACTTCTTGAAGTTCA